>NZ_SNUS01000084.1 GCF_012027635.1 Thermococcus sp. 21S9 | reverse complement strand
ACGCTTCGTTTAGGTCTACTGCGCCTTCTAAGGTTGCAATAAGACTCGAGGAGAATTGAAAGCTTAACCGGAAAGGCCTCAGGCCTAAGGCCATGCCGTTGCAATAAGACTCGAGGAGAATTGAAAGCTCAGGCTTCTTCTCCTTCTTTTTCCTGCTTGACATGGTTGCAATAAGACTCGAGGAGAATTGAAAGGAAACCGGGTGGTTAGGGTCAGGAATAAG
>NZ_SNUS01000083.1 GCF_012027635.1 Thermococcus sp. 21S9 | reverse complement strand
TGGCCTTAGGCCTGAGGCCTTTCCGGTTAAGCTTTCAATTCTCCTCGAGTCTTATTGCAACCTTAGAAGGCGCAGTAGACCTAAACGAAGCGTTCATCTTTCAATTCTCCTCGAGTCTTATTGCAACTCAGAAGACCATCATATGGGTGAAGCCAAAAGGTCCCACTTTCAATTCTCCTCGAGTCTTATTGCAACGAGATGGGCCTCGCTCTCCTGGAGTTCA
>NZ_SNUS01000082.1 GCF_012027635.1 Thermococcus sp. 21S9 | reverse complement strand
TAGAAAAGTGTATTCCAAGTGTTCTCCAAAGTGATTATCCCAGAGACAAAATGGAAATAATATTGGTAGATAATGGATCAACTGATGGAAGCGCTGATTTTGCAAGGAGTTTACTCCAAAAAGAGCAGATTAACTTCAAAATAATCGAAAATAATGAAAATAAGGGATGGTCTCCAGCTAACAACCAAGGAGCTAGAGTAGCAACTGGTGAAATACTCTTGTTTTTAAGCAATGACATGGAAGTTGACAAAAACTGGATTAAAGAAATAGTCAAAATATTCTCTTTAGACCCGAAGGCTGGAGTGGTTCAATGTAACTCTATCTCTATGTGGGATAGAAAAACACTGGACTCTGGCATGAACTACCTTGATAGATTTGGA
>NZ_SNUS01000081.1 GCF_012027635.1 Thermococcus sp. 21S9 | reverse complement strand
TCTTAAGCTGTTGAATTTACATTCGCAATAGATGATCCTTCAAGTTTCTCAGCTTTTCTCTTTATCATTTCTATTACATTTCCTCCAACAATACTAGAGTACTCATCAATTGTTTTTTCCTTAAGCTCCTTGACTTCGAACATAAGCTACCACCTTTTACTTTTAGTATATAATATTCCAGACATTTTTGGCACTGATTATATAAAAAGTTTTTTGCAAAATCTATTTTTATTAAATTGCATACTTGAATTATATACATTCTAGAAAAATTTGACAGCATTTTCTTGATATTTACCAAGAATATTTTTGCTCTTATCTTTTATAAATAAGAGAGCATTGCTCCGAAAAATATAAATATACTAAGAGTAAACAACACTGAT
>NZ_SNUS01000080.1 GCF_012027635.1 Thermococcus sp. 21S9 | reverse complement strand
ACCTCGGGCGTGGCCTGGATGCTGCCGACCTTGGCGCGCGCGTTGGTGACGCCGAGCAGCACGTCCTTCTCCTGCTGCGCAAAACCCTTCACCGAGTTGACCAGGTTCGGCACCAGGTCGGCACGCCGCTGGTACTGATTCACCACTTCCGACCAGCTCGACTTGACCTGCTCGTCATTGGTCTGGATCGCGTTGTAGCCGCAGTTGGTCAGGCTCAAGGTCGCCAGCGCTGCCAGCACGGTCCAAAGCTTGCGCATGAAGATGGTCCTCCCGGTGGATTCCCCAACACGGTAACAGATTTTCGCCCGATAATCCCGTGGTGCGGATTTCGCGCCTTGTTTTGCGGATGATGGCCCTTGCCTATCCCTCCCCGCGCCGTTCA
>NZ_SNUS01000079.1 GCF_012027635.1 Thermococcus sp. 21S9 | reverse complement strand
CGGCGTGAAGATCGTGGGTCACAACCGGTTTGAGGGACGTGAAGCGATCCGCGCATTTTATGAGTGGCGCGCGCGTCAAATCGGCGAGAACGCAGCGGATCGACTGGCGATCAGTGGCGTGAAAGCCGTGCGGCACCTGATCACCAATCTGCACGTCACGTCGAGCAGCGAACGCTCCGCGACAGTGGTAGGCATCATCGTGTTCTACGGCGGTCTGACCTATCCATCCACGCGTCAGTCAAATCCTCCAATGATGGTGGCGGATTTGATCAATGAGTGCGTGCTGAACGACAGCAATTCGTGGCAGTTCAAATCACACACAATCCAGCCGGTATTCATGAGTGCCGCTCAACCTCCGTCCATGGAGATCGATCCCATGTTC
>NZ_SNUS01000078.1 GCF_012027635.1 Thermococcus sp. 21S9 | reverse complement strand
CCTCGAGTTTGGTCATGCCGCCGTGTCGACAGGAATCAAGCGTGAACAGCTTTGACACGCCGTCGATCTTCTTGCGCATCTGCTGCACTACTTTTCCATGCCAGGGTAGGACCACACTTTGGCATCGCCCTTGCATTCACCCTTTTGGATCCGACGCATAATCATCGGGACGCCAAGCTTTAGCAGATGACTCAAAACGTCCTCCGCTTCGGCATAAAACTTGATGGTCTCACCATCGAGAGTCTCTTCGAGCGGATGCCAGACCAGCGCTTTATTCTTGTGGTGCTCGATGCGTACAGCGTTTGGCCAGTTCTTGCTGCGGTAGTCCGGCCACGTCAAAAACCCGGCCAATACGTTCTCCGGCCGTTGCAGCCATGCAAGGA
>NZ_SNUS01000077.1 GCF_012027635.1 Thermococcus sp. 21S9 | reverse complement strand
TCTTCCGATCTCTTAAGAACTTCGTTTATCAACTCCTCTTGAAGAGCCAGCCTTTTCTTTCTAATTTCGAGCTTAGCATTTGCTACAATCCTCTGCTTTTCTATTTCAGCTTGTGTTTGTGCTTTTCTCAAAATCCACTCTGCTTTAGCTCTAGCTCTTTTTTCTGCTTCTGCTTTAATTTCCTCAGCTTGCTTCTCTGCTTCGCTTAGAATATACCTTATCTTCTGCTCTGCCTCTCTGTTTATCTCCTCGATGATCAGCTTTGCTCCTTCCATTGCTCTGCCTCCCTAAAGGAAAGTTAAGGGGCTCAGAAGCCCACTCCTGTAACTATCAATATCAAAGCACCAACAAGACCGAAGATTGCCATTGTCTCAGCCATAGCGG
>NZ_SNUS01000076.1 GCF_012027635.1 Thermococcus sp. 21S9 | reverse complement strand
CTCCATTTACATAAAGGGGTGCAAGCATTCCATAAAATTTGGACTTGGCAACAATAATATCTCCTAGGTCATCTATCACTTCATCGTATCTTTCAAGAATTCTGTTCGGAATGCGCTTGTAGATGAGATGGATTTTTTGACTCATTGCATATTTAATTGCATTTTAGGTTTAAAAATCTCAGCTATACTAATGGTACTGAAACTTAATGGAATTATCTCTTTGGCTTCCTGAGTGGTGTTGTTCTTTTCACTGCGGCAAGAATAATTTGGAGAAAAGTCAAGAGGAGCCAAAGATAAGCTCCTTCAGCTTCTTTGGTAATTCATCAATCTTAACCCTAATTTGCTCCCTCGTATCTCTGTCTCTGATTGTTACGGTGTTGTCTTCC
>NZ_SNUS01000075.1 GCF_012027635.1 Thermococcus sp. 21S9 | reverse complement strand
ATCTGTTTTGCCTTCTCAATTCCTATCTCGTTCATTTTGATCACCATTTATTGTTCTAATGTTCAATATAAACGCTTCTACTCTGAACAATATTTACAATATAAGGTTTTTGCTTGAACAGTTGGCATTTTGACAAACTTCTAAAATGGCTTCATCGCTATGACGAAAAACAAAAATATGTTAAAGTTATTATGTTGTCATTTCAAAATTAACAAATTTAACTCACTGAAATTCAGATTTTCAATGGTGTATATACAAACTTTTTGAATTGTAATTACATGACTACAAAAAGAATATATACCTGATGTTCAGACAATTTGAAGGGTGACAGGAATGAGAGTTTTAGTCACAGGGGGAGCGGGCTTCCTAGGTTCTCACTTAGTTGA
>NZ_SNUS01000074.1 GCF_012027635.1 Thermococcus sp. 21S9 | reverse complement strand
ACGTTTATAGCTCTTTGAACATCAGAAAACACCATGTGGGGAGTGTTTGCTGCAATCCCAATCACTTCAGCTCCAGCTCTTTCTAAGGCTTTTGCTGCGTTTATTAGGATTCTTTTCCTACCTTCCCAGCCATCGGGATTGTCTTTGAACTCCTTGAAGTTGATGCTGTAAATAATCAGCTCTGGATAAAAATATAGCCCAAACTTTTCTCTTGAGATTTCAATGAACTTTTTATAATAGTAGAGTGTTGATTCTGGACTCATTCCACCGATTATTCCTATCTTTTTCATACTTCCACCTCCAAGAAAATTAAGAAAAGAAGTTTATGAGACTTTTTAATGAAAAAGTCTTCACAAAAACAAAAACTAAAGCATCTCAACAATCTTA
>NZ_SNUS01000073.1 GCF_012027635.1 Thermococcus sp. 21S9 | reverse complement strand
TCGGAAGGCCTGCGCAATGCCGTTGCCGATGCCTGAGGAGCCGCCGACCACCAGTACCTGCTTGCCGCCGAAATCAAGCTCGTTCATCGCGTTTCCTCTCTGCTGTTTTCTTGATTGAGCATGATCCTTTGCGAAAAGCCACCCGGGAAACTTGCGTTAACGCGCTGCGTGCGCGGCGATCAGGGAACGCCGGTTTGACGTCTCTGCGGATCGGTGCCAGCGTTGCCGGTCTCACAACGCAAAAAAATCAACGGGAGGTCCGTCGTGTCCGAATACAAGCAGCTCAGCCGTTCGGTGAAGGGCCTCACCGTTCTCGTCACGGGAGCGGCAAGCGGCATGGGGCGCGCCACTGCGCGCGTGTTCGCCGACGAGGGCGCCAATGTCGCGGT
>NZ_SNUS01000072.1 GCF_012027635.1 Thermococcus sp. 21S9 | reverse complement strand
CCTCCGGCTTGAGATGCGCTATGGTCTCGATTACCTCCGTTGAAGGAGTTCCGGGGTAGCCGGTCGCAAAAGATATTCCGCTCTCAAGGGCGCCGTATGCTATTGCCTCGTTGCCCATGAGAAGTTTTTTCTCGCGCTTATTGGCCTTGAATTCGGTTGAATCAGAAGGATAATCCTTAACCGCTTCCACAATGACCACCATAGGCTATCGGTGTCGGGGGTTAAAACTCTATGCTCAGAAAAGTACCGGTAAAAATCGAAAAATTTTCGAAAGTCACTTTTCTCCTTTTTCCTCCTTTCCGTAGAATGCCCTGTTGGGTGTCCTAGTGAATGTATTGCTGATGCTCTGACGGCCGCTTGAGAAGGCAAAGATAGCGACACCCAGCAGGA
>NZ_SNUS01000071.1 GCF_012027635.1 Thermococcus sp. 21S9 | reverse complement strand
CTCGTGCGCACTACTTCGGCCGCAGCCTCGTCGCGCAGTCCCGGTACAGACACGCAAATGACGTCGGCATTGAGCATCGAAAGCATTGCGGCTGCCACGCTGTCGGCGATCTGCCGCGTATCGTAGTCCTTCCAGATTGCCGGCAGCGTCGAAAGCGCGACGAGATCGCGGATGCAGCGCCTGAGTTCTTGCGGCTCGGACAGCTCATCGACCCAAGGCATTTCGCCTGATCCAATCCACAACGCATACCGAAGCTCAGCCTGGATGACCGTTTTTACTCGGTTTGTCACGGAGCCGTCTGTCGGTTATCAAACTAAGGCTGGCTATTTTGTTCCAGCGGAGCTAATATCCCTCATTACTGAGCAATTGATGGCTTCAGTGACTGAGAGACA
>NZ_SNUS01000070.1 GCF_012027635.1 Thermococcus sp. 21S9 | reverse complement strand
GAAGCCGAGGGTTTGGGCGGCTTCCCTTGCGTATCTCCAGTTGTCGAGCAGGCCGAAACTCACCGTTACAAGTCTCACCTCGTAGCCGAGTCTCGTTAGAATCCATGCAGCTAAGCTAGAATCCTTCCCGCCGGAGTAGAGGTGGTAGACTTTCATTGTTTCACCTCATGCTTCCCACTATGAGGGGAGATTTAAAGGTCTTGGGGTTTAATTAGGGACGTACAAACTTTGATGAATCTCTATCGAGCAACTTTGCGAAGGCGAAGTTTGCTAGGCAACCTTTAAAAGCCAAACTTTTATAAAGCCTTCAGCCTACGGCGAGAGGCCTTAGAGGTGAGAGAGATGGAGAAACGCTTACCCGGAAAAGTGAGGCGAGCCATTCGCGCTAGATC
>NZ_SNUS01000069.1 GCF_012027635.1 Thermococcus sp. 21S9 | reverse complement strand
ACATCTAAAATAAAAATAAGGGCAAAATTTAATCTCTCACAATCTCCAAGCTCACGTCAAAGTTTTTCACACTGTGTGTAAGGGCTCCAAGACTTATAACGTCGATATCGAGCTTTGCGTAATCTTGAATATTCTCCTCTGTTATCCCACCGCTTACTTCGATTTTCACTTTCTCTCTTAAACCTTCACGCTTTAGAGCCTTGAGTGTTTCTTCAACTTGCTCTGGCGTCATGTTGTCGAGCATTATAACATCAGCACCAAGTTTTGCTGCTCTTAAAGCGTCTTCTAAGCTTTCAACTTCGACTTCAACAACCTTATAAATGCTGAAGCTCTTCGCTCTTTTGATAGCTTCGTCGAGAGAGACCAAAGCAAGATGGTTGTCCTTTATGAGAA
>NZ_SNUS01000068.1 GCF_012027635.1 Thermococcus sp. 21S9 | reverse complement strand
TGTTTCGTTAGGCAAAAATTTGCCATACTACCCAAAAGATGTTGAAGTTATTGGGATAGACTTCAGCAAAGGAATGCTTGAGAAGGCAGAGAGAAGGAGAAAAGAACTTGGTCTGGAGAACGTTAAGCTAATGCTCATGGACGTTCAAAACTTGGAGTTTGAAGATGAAATGTTTGACACTATCGTAAGCACTTTTGTGTTTTGTACAGTGCCTGATCCTATCAAAGGGTTAAAGGAAGTTTATAGGGTCTTAAAGCCTGGAGGAAAAGCGATATTTTTGGAGCACATGAAAAGCGAATCAAAGCTTTTGAATATCCCGCTCTACTTAATGGATCCAATAACAAAAGCATTAGTAGGAACTTCAATGGTGAGGGAAACGCAGAAGAATATTGAAA
>NZ_SNUS01000067.1 GCF_012027635.1 Thermococcus sp. 21S9 | reverse complement strand
AAGTTGATGCTGTTTATGTCGCAATCGAGACCTACCGCCATAAGGAAGTTGCTCTTAGAGTTATTGAAGAGGGGAAACATCTTCTCCTAGAAAAGCCAATTGCTTTGACTCTTGAAGATGCTGACGAAATTATCAAAGCGGCTAGGAAAGCTGGAGTTAAACTGATGGTGCCTTTCAATCCGAGATTCACAATTCCCCTTAGAAAAGCAAAGAGCATGATTGAAAACGGAGAAATAGGGAAGTTGGAATACATTTATGCAATTTCGGAGTATGTTAAGCCGCCAATATTCTTGGAAGGCTTGGACATGACTTGGTTCCTCGATGTTAGAAAGTCTGGTGGCGGGGGTTTTATGGACACTGCACCACATGGAATTGATTCTCTCCTCTGGTTGACAG
>NZ_SNUS01000066.1 GCF_012027635.1 Thermococcus sp. 21S9 | reverse complement strand
GTACCGTCGTTGGCGTCGCCGTCTCGCTGTTCCAGGCCCTTACGCAAATCCAAGAGCAGACGCTCATTCAAACCCCCAAGATCCTTGCGACATTCGTTACTTTTCTGATCGCGTTGCCCTTCATGGCTGAGACTTCGCATAACCAATTTTTGCGGATGGTCGCGCAAATCAGCATGCCCACCAATTGACTCTTTTGCGCGTGGCCATCCGAGCCGGTCTATGAGCATTCGTTTTCCTGGTGGCTCGGCAAGCTGCGTCTTCGAACGATGTAAGCCGCAAAGCATTCTTTCGCTGCCCTCGTCATCTGGTTGCGTTTGCTCCTCGCGCGCGGCGCAAGCCCCGTAGTGTCCGAACACTCCAGAGGCGCTGGGATTCGGAAATCTGCTACACTCGGTCA
>NZ_SNUS01000065.1 GCF_012027635.1 Thermococcus sp. 21S9 | reverse complement strand
CCGACGCTCTTCCGATCTGAGCTGGTCGGTGGTCGCGAAGATCGCGTCCGACTGCTCGTCGAGCAACAAATGGTAATCACGAAAATTCCGGCCGCTGACATGCCAGTGGAAGTTCTTGGTCTTCAGATACAGCGCGAAGGCGTCGGCCAGCAGCGTGTTGAGCGAGGCCGAAATCTTCTCCACCGCCGCCTGCGGCAGGTCGCTCGGCGTATCGAGATCGGGCGAAATCTTGTCAGTCTTGTGAGTGTCATTCTTGGCTTTGCTCACTTTGCACCTTCCTGTTAGGAACCCGTATTTCGGCGCATTGAACATCGGGCGCCTTACCGCTAACGCATCATCAGCTGCCCTGTTCCAAGATGCGGAACCTCGTTTTGCCGGATACCAAACGCGATGGATG
>NZ_SNUS01000064.1 GCF_012027635.1 Thermococcus sp. 21S9 | reverse complement strand
TCAAGAGCTCCTATCTGGACTTTCACCCTCTGCTTCTTCTTTTCCCTCCTAAACCTGTCAAACAACCCCATTTTCACCACCTCACAGGGTTTTGGGAACGCGATATTCAATGCTAAACGTGTATTCGCAATCTATCGAGAATTTACCCTTCCCGCGCCGGGCTTTTCTGATTCTAAACAGCTCCTCGAGGGAGCGGGGCTTCCTGCCGTTATCAAAGCGCTCGTCAAGAATCTCTTCGAGAAGCTCTGCATCTTTCTCCGAGGCCAGCCTGCCCACTATGCCGATGTGGGTCGCTCCCCTAACGAGGTCCTTGCTCAGGCCCGAGAGGTATTGGGTGCCAGAAACCAGGGAGATCTCCAGGGAGCGGCCTTCTCGGTAGATCGGAAGAGCGTCGGGT
>NZ_SNUS01000063.1 GCF_012027635.1 Thermococcus sp. 21S9 | reverse complement strand
AGAAGATTCTTAAGAAACTATGGAGCACTATTGACGAGTGAGGATTTAATTTCCCAGATTGAGCCGGGTAAAGCTAATGTCATCGATTTGGGTCCTTTAGATGAGGGGCAGATGAAAGTTGTCGTTGGTAAGCTTCTGCATGCTATATTTGAGGCGAGAGTGGATTATGAAAAAGCAAGGAAGAAGCTTGAACGTATAAAAGAAGAACTGAGAGAAAGCAGAGTTGCCAGAACTTCAAAGCTAGAAGAAGAAATGAGAGAGCTTGAGAAAACTATGAGGGATATTGAAGCTAAGAGCAAAGCTCTCGCTGAACCAATCCTTCTGATTGTGGAAGAGGCTCACATCTTTGCTCCACAAGGAGAGCACAATGACGCTGTGAGAATTTTAAGCAGGATTGA
>NZ_SNUS01000062.1 GCF_012027635.1 Thermococcus sp. 21S9 | reverse complement strand
ATAAACGCTGGCTTCGAGTATTCAATAATTGCCGTGAACAAGGAAAAGCTTTCCAAAGAGTGGCTCGGCTACACCTTTCGCTCAATTAGAGATTTGGAGCAGTTTTTGAAGGCAAATCCCAATGTTGATTCGGTTGGAGAGTTTGCAGAGTTCCACACGGTGGTTTTGAAATGTCCGCTATTTGAGAAAAGCTTTGAGCTAAAGCCAGCGGAAGTTGAGGAGAGTGAAAGATATTGGTGGCTGAGGTTCAGGCTGGTGAAAGTATGAAAGCTGAAGAAATTCTCCGAAGACTTGAACCAAAATGTATAACCCTCGAAAAGATGCTTGATACCGCGATGGAGCTTTACATTGGAGAAGATACTGAGAAAATTAGAGAGAAGCTTAAGTCTCTGATGCTC
>NZ_SNUS01000061.1 GCF_012027635.1 Thermococcus sp. 21S9 | reverse complement strand
GCGGTTGACGACCCGATATTGGAACTTCAGGAGCTGGAGATGGGAGCAAGAGCGAGCGATGGAACAAAGATAGAGCAAATTGGTGCAAAACTTCCATGGATGACGGAACACCTTGAAAGGTTGGCGAACAACTTCAAGCAAAACATGGAGGACGTAAAAGTATTCATCAAAGACCCCGAGGCCTTGCTAGCAAGACACGACCGGATAGTCGTATTTGAGCGACAAGAGCAGTGTTATGACGAGAAAAAAACTGCACATTATAAACAGAGGGCATGTCACAGGAGCTACTGCATACAATGAGCTGAGGAGACATATATTGAAGGTTTTAAGCACCATGAAAACGATAAGGTAAATGGAGGGACTGAATTTGGAAAAGTTATCAAACAAAAACAACTGGA
>NZ_SNUS01000060.1 GCF_012027635.1 Thermococcus sp. 21S9 | reverse complement strand
TATAAAAATTTTCCTATGTTAATTTACATTTTGTTAAGAAATAACTTCAATAATTCTCCTAATAGACTATATAACAGAGGTGAATCTCATGGACGTGAATATTAAAATTACTGGAATGAGTTGCGCTTCCTGTGTTAAAACTATAGAGCTAGCTCTTAGAGAACTAGAGGGTATAAAGGATGTTAAAGTAAACTTAGCGACAGAAAGTGCATATGTTAAATTCGACGAATCTGTGGTTAATATAACTCAAATCATTAGAGCAATAGAGAGTGTTGGCTATGGTGTCGTAAGAGAAAAGAGAGATGTAGTAATTAAAATCGGCGGCATGACTTGTGCGTCGTGTGTAAAAACGATAGAAGTTGCCCTAAAAGAGTTACCGGGGGTACTGGACGTTAAAGTAAA
>NZ_SNUS01000059.1 GCF_012027635.1 Thermococcus sp. 21S9 | reverse complement strand
CTCTGGGTAAATATCCTTTAGAATCAGTCTAAACCACACATAGAAATAGTCTGAAAGCTCCCCATGTTGGACTGCACCGTAGTATGGTGGATCAATAAAGATTACATCTAAATCATTGTATTTTTGGGTTGCTTCTTCAGCGTCTCCATAGATTACCTCGACTTGGGAATTAGAGTCCTTAACACGTTTAACAAGACCCTTTAATGCTTTTAACATGTTTTCAAATGCCCAATCGGCGCCTCCCTTCTGAGATATCATGTCAAATTCTCCATAGTCCCATGTCCATCCATATGCATGAGTATCAAATGTATGTGCAATAGCACCTTTGGGCCTATTCCACATAGTTAATGTTGAATTATAATCAAGGACCTTCCCAAACATTAACGTTAAATACGTTGTCACTA
>NZ_SNUS01000058.1 GCF_012027635.1 Thermococcus sp. 21S9 | reverse complement strand
AAATTTCGCTCAGCTTTTTTAACCACTCTTCTGGAAAATCCCTGCCGACCTTAGTAACCAATCCAACTTTTGCACCGCTTAGTGCTGCTGCGGTTGCAACGGCAGCGGCAGCTCCTCCTGGCTGCAGAATCTCTTCTCTTTTGGGGAACCTGATATGGTCTATTGAAACATGGCCAATGACAACCAAATCTAACTCCATATCGCCCTCCCCTAACTTGACAAATTGCTTTATTTATCTTTTGGCTGTTGAGTAATCCTTTTCTACTCCTCTTACTCCGTTTAGATGAATATCGAAAAGATTTAAAAGGTTGAAAAGAATCTTAAAAACAAAGTTTAATGGGTGATTAGGATGGAAGAAGTCTTTCAAAATGAGGTTATAAAACAAATTTTGTTGAAATACAGGACGATA
>NZ_SNUS01000057.1 GCF_012027635.1 Thermococcus sp. 21S9 | reverse complement strand
GCTATTCCTGCAACTTCTGGACTTATAACAACATCTACCTTTCCTTCTGGCGGCTTCTTTCCTTCCTTTATTAATCTCTGCAAGGCTTTAACATCATTTAATGCTTTCTTCCAGGGTTCTGCCTTCTCTATCAACTCAAGACCACCAGTGAAAGCTGTCTGAACAAACGGAGCTTGTTCAACTTGACCTTCCTCAAAAACCACCAAGTTGTATGTTATTGAGACCCTTGGAATGACACTCTCAACTTTTGCTCCTTCATTGTTGACGAAATACTTGTGAGCAATCCAGTCTTGATAGCTTAAAAATCTCATTGGAACATTGACTCCACTGTTCAGAACTTCTTCTTCGATGAGCTTTAGATACTCCATCTTTTCTTCTCCAGAATAGTCTCTGAAGTCTTTCTTCATTCTTA
>NZ_SNUS01000056.1 GCF_012027635.1 Thermococcus sp. 21S9 | reverse complement strand
AGAAGGGTAAAAAAAGTGTTGTGAATTAAATTTAGTCAAAGAGAATGGCCAAAAAACAAAAAATTGACAAAGTTATGTTTAATCTTCTTCTCTCCTCTGATTGAGCCCTGCAGCGAGTCTTGATGTAGCCCAAGTCTTAACGTCATCATCAAGAATATCATTAATTATCTTAAGAGCCTCTGGAATTTTCCCTTTCTTTGCAAGTGCTATGGCAACTTCTGCCTGAATCTTGGACCGACTTGAGACATCCTTAATCATTGAAGCTATTTTAAGTGCATCATCAATCAAATCAAGGTTTAGGAATTCAAAGGCAAGACTCATAAGTGCTTTTGTTATAGAATCGTCCCTGCCCATTTCAAAAATAGAGTCAAGGGTTTTCTTCAAGATATCTTGGTAGTCTTCCCCAAGTCTTGC
>NZ_SNUS01000055.1 GCF_012027635.1 Thermococcus sp. 21S9 | reverse complement strand
GAATGTTGGTGTATGAGCCAAAGCTCGCGCGATAAACACAGTGTCGTCCTGGCGAACGCCAGGACCCATTACCCCAAATCTCCATCGTTGCGCGACGCTGTGGCCGCAATCCCATACATCACGGAATGCGGTGGTTATGGGTCCTGGCTTTCGCCAGGACGACGCGCGTGAAGAGTTGTGCATTCATTCCGCCGTCATCGTCAGGACCGCCTGCTGTGCCGCATGCCAGCTTTCTTCGTCGGGCGCGCAAAGCAGGCCGCCGGTCAGATTGACCGGCTTGTAGGGTGAGCCGTCGAAATGCGCGCTGTAGCCGCCGGCCTCGCGATGCAACAGCCAGCCCGCCGCGTGATCCCACGGCATCAGCTTGTTGTAGAACAGCAGATGGCAATGCCCGGACGCCGCCATGCGGTATTCAT
>NZ_SNUS01000054.1 GCF_012027635.1 Thermococcus sp. 21S9 | reverse complement strand
AAACTCTCCGGAAATTTTACTTCCCTTTGCAAAAACAGCTTTTATATGCTTGTGAACTTTTAAAATCGCCTCTCCAATTTGCTTTCCATACTGCACAAGCTCCTCTGGAAGTTCAATTATTGCTATGTCTCCAATTATGTCAAAGGATGAAGGTAAGAGGCTCCTCACTTCTTCAGGGACTTTAACTACCTCACGGTAGCTGTGTGGTTTCTTTTCAGCTTTCTCAAAATCAGCCTCAACGATTTCAAATCCTTCAATTGGAGCTTTGACAGGAAATACTAAAAACTCGCCTTCTTGCTTAACTTTGTAGCTTTTATCCAAAATGCCGAGCTCCAAAAGTTTTCTCCTTGCTTTCTCGCCCTCTTTTTTAGGAACTTTCACTCCGAGCATGTGTTCTATTGTCGAAATCAAAAATATA
>NZ_SNUS01000053.1 GCF_012027635.1 Thermococcus sp. 21S9 | reverse complement strand
CGTCAATCAGCTCTTTCTTAATTCCTGGAAACATTTCATCAAGCTTGTCCAGAAGTTCCCCTACAGTTCTTACTCCACTGATTTCAATCTCCTTCTTTCCAGTCAATTCTCTCAATGTGGCATAAAACTTCACCTTCATTAAGACTCACCAAAATCAAGTTTTAGAGTTTGGAAATAAAGATTTTTCTCTCACTCGTGCTCTTTTCTCTTTTTCTCTTTGTTGCGGATATAATCCAATAGTGGCCTAATCCTTTCCCAAACTTCCTCAATTCCTCCATGGCCATTAATTTGGACGTAGATTCCTTGTTTTTTGTAGAACTTAATTATCGGTCGCATATTTCTTATATAAATGTCATATCGCTTTGCAACGATTTCTGGCTTGTCATCGGACCTCTGGACAATTTCACCTCCACATATAA
>NZ_SNUS01000052.1 GCF_012027635.1 Thermococcus sp. 21S9 | reverse complement strand
TTCTTTTTTGCATTTGGCTGGACATGGACGAGGAGAATAACACCATCTTTTGTTTGCTTTATCATTCTCTCCCCTCCAGACTGTATTCCCAAACAATTTTTGGAGGAAACTTCTTTTCTTTTACAGCCCTCATTATTTCATCTGCAACTTTGTAGGCGAAATCAAAGGTCTCTTTGTCGATTAGACCATAATTGAGAGCCATTTCAAGCTCGTCCTCATCTAAAAGGAAAGCTTCGCCATTTGGGAAGATAAATATATCTAAAAATAGGTCGAGCATCTCTAAAGTGTCTCCATATCTCTTTGTGTAGGCTAAAACATCAACATAGAAACCTTTGAAGTTGCCCTCTTTATCATAGACCTTTAGGATATCATAATTTTGCCCGATAAAGGCGAAGTAAATCATTGTGTATTCATTTTCAA
>NZ_SNUS01000051.1 GCF_012027635.1 Thermococcus sp. 21S9 | reverse complement strand
GATTGCGAGGAATGCGAGACGCGCGAGGGCATGCTCGACCAGATCGAGCGCGTCATCAGGATCGAGGGCAACCTCGATGCCGACCAGCGCAAGCGGTTGATGGAGATCGCCGACAAATGCCCGGTGCACAAGACGCTGACGTCGGAGGTGCGGATCGTCACCAAGGCGGCGGAGTGAGCCTGCGCGGACAAAATATCGAAAACAACCCCATGCAAAGCAGCCGGCGGCGTGCCGGCATTCGACACGGGGTTCTTGACATGTCGGGCAACTCAGCGGCATAATTCTATTATTCGGAAATTGCGTGCGGCGCGCCTCCTCCAGGACAGGGGAATCGCATATGGCACAAGAACTTCGTCGTCCCGGACAAGCGGAGCGCAGATCCGGGACGCATAACCACAGGGCGTGGTGATAAAAGCGAGCTG
>NZ_SNUS01000050.1 GCF_012027635.1 Thermococcus sp. 21S9 | reverse complement strand
ATGTGCGAAAGGTAGGTTTCGTAGATCTGCTCGAGATCGGATTCGTTGAGCTTGCCGCTGCGCGCCAGCGTCTCGTTGATGACCTTGTTGAGCGGCGCGTTGTATCCGGTCGCGTAGACGTACCAGATCTCATAATTGCGGGGAACGGCGGTCTGGCGAAGCGAGCGGATCTGGCCAAGCGCGACTTCAGCGAAGGCCAACGTACGTTCGTGCTCGTCCAGCAGCTTGACCACTGTTACGTCCCCAATGCACGCAATGTCGGCTGTGTCCGACAGCAATGACTAAACTATTGGGCGAGGGTACGGGACGAGAGTGAAGGCAAGGTAAACAGTAGAATTACGGGATTTCGGTCGCGACCATGGTTGAATGCGCCTGGCGCCGCCGGGTTCGCACGCAGCGTTGGCTTGCCCGCCAACGCGATGCG
>NZ_SNUS01000049.1 GCF_012027635.1 Thermococcus sp. 21S9 | reverse complement strand
CATGCGCAGCAATTGGCGGCGCAATCGGATCAAGCGCCGCTGCCGCAGGACAAGCCGCGCAAGCCGTCGACGAGAGCGGTTGTGGCAGCGGCCGTCGCTGGTCCGAACGGTCCCGCCTCCGAAGCAGCCGCGAAGCCGGCTCGAAGGGCTTCAGTCAAAGGGCCATACTACGTCGACTTTCGTGCCCGCACGGCGGCTTCCTATGGGCATGCGTTTGTCTGGTACGGCAAGACAAGCGAAAAGCAGGTCGAGGTCGCGGGGCTGCATCCGGCAGGCGATGTCCTGCCTTATGTGCTGGGACATCTGACTTGGGTGCCCTCCGAAACCGGAGCAAGTTACGGTGACCTCGACGAGCAGTATTTGACGGCCAGCTATCGCGTTTACCTGAGTGAGGCCGACGCGAAGAAGGTTTTTGCGTATATCAA
>NZ_SNUS01000048.1 GCF_012027635.1 Thermococcus sp. 21S9 | reverse complement strand
TGATTATAGCAAACCTTGAGCCGAAGAAACTCCGTGGTGTAGAGAGCCAAGGAATGCTTTTGGCTGCAGATGACGGTGAGAACGTTGCACTGCTGATGCCAGATAAAGAAATAAAATTGGGGGCAAGAGTTCATTAAGGTCTAAGTTCTACCCAGTTCTCTTTTCTTCCCCTGATTATTTTCACTAATCCTTGCTTTTCGAGGCGTTTAAACATCCTCCACGCTGTAGTTTTTGGAAGCCCTAGAGCATTTCTAACTTCTGCTTGACTTGCTCTTCCACCTTTTTCGAGGATGTATAACAATGCATTTCTTTCTTCGTCATTTAGGTCGAATTTTTCTATCTTCTTTAAAAATGCCTCCTTGTCAACTTTAACGTCTTTTGAGACCTTTTTGCGGGAGATCAGCTTTATCCCAATAAATACTGCA
>NZ_SNUS01000047.1 GCF_012027635.1 Thermococcus sp. 21S9 | reverse complement strand
AGTGGTTATTAATCCGCTTAAGTCAACATTAGCTAATGCCTTACCTGGTGAAAGGAGCAATGGCAAGATTAGTGCTGGGATCAAACCTAAGAGCAGACAGAGTGAAGCTAAGAAGCCTTTTGCAATGAGCATTGAGGAGGAAACTTCTTTTACGTTCTGCGTTAATTTAGTTGGTTCTCCACCAAATGCGGTAGTATAGAACTTTATGAATGAAGCCAAGGTTGCAGCACTTATGAATAGCGCCATCACTCCAAAGAACACTAATAGACCATTTCCTGAGAGGAATGTTGATTGATAAATCATCCACTTGCTCATGAATCCGTTGAACGGAGGAGTTCCTGCAATTGACAGTGCAGCGATTAATGTGAAGATTGCCGTGAATGGCATAAGCTTGGCCAAACCTCCAAGGGCATTCAAGTCCCTGA
>NZ_SNUS01000046.1 GCF_012027635.1 Thermococcus sp. 21S9 | reverse complement strand
TGTGGACAACTCCAAAAGGATGTTCCTTGATTTCTTGAAAGCTCTTTCCTTCAAAAAGCTTGAAATAAAAATAATTCCCTTTTCGAATAATCCCAATGGGGGTTAAGTTTGACTTTGTTACTAGCAAAACCTCATACACTTTTCCTTCATCAAACAGCTCTTTTGCTATCTTTTTGATTTCTCTTCTTAGGATTCCTGTTCCCTTTCTCTCTCTTGCACTGATAAAAACCATTGGAACATCACTCTTTTTCTTATACTCCTCAGCCCACTCTTTAGGAACTAAATCTGCTTTGTTCATAGCTATGAGCAGTTTTTTCCCGCTTTCCTTAACTAGCCTCTCAACCTTTAGATTTCTCGTTCCAATTGGATCTCTTGCATCAACTACTTCAACTACAATATCAGCCTCATCTATTACTTCTCTCACTAC
>NZ_SNUS01000045.1 GCF_012027635.1 Thermococcus sp. 21S9 | reverse complement strand
AGCTTTGAAGCTTCTCTCGTGCTTGCTAACAATGAGAGGAATCTTCACAAGCTTTGGCAAAGTGAGTATCCAGACGTTGCCGCAGTCAAGACACTTAAGTGTAACTTCTCTTCCTCTCTCTTTAATCACTTCAACATTTTCGCTCCCACATTCTGGACATTCAAACTCCATCTTCTTCACCTCGCAGTTTTATAAGCTGATTTTTATCGCTTATAAACCTTAGCTTTCTTTGAGCTTAACGAGATAGCTTCTCCCTTCTTTAACACGCTCAATTAGTCCCTTTTTCTCCATATCTTTTAGAAGAAGGCTAACTTTTGCTTTGGAGACACCAAGCCTCTTAACGAGTTCACTCTGCAAAACCGGTCCGTTTTTCAGAAGCTCAATAATCTTTTCTTCATCACTTCTGAGTATCTCCACTTTCTCTTTGCC
>NZ_SNUS01000044.1 GCF_012027635.1 Thermococcus sp. 21S9 | reverse complement strand
TTATAATTGTTTACTTCTTCCCAGAAGATATTGCCATTGGTTCAATTGCTGTTGCAACTTTGGGAGATGCTATTGCAGCTATAATTGGGAAGCCTTTTGGAAAGCACCGCTTTAAGAATGGTAAAAGCATTGAAGGAAGCTTAGCTTACTTCCTAACCGCTCTTCTGATTTTAATTCCTCTAATAGATATCCCTCACGCAATAATTGGAGCATTAGCTGGAACTCTGGCAGAATTTTATGAATTGCCACCAGATGATAATTTTTCAAATCAATTAGCAGTTGCCATAACGCTTTATGTCTTTAGAAAATTTGCTCTTTAAATTTCTAGCTATTTGTTTGAACGTAAAGTATTTATATTGTCAGGTATGATATCACTGTTAGTGATAATTAGGGTGGAGGCGAAGCAATGATAAATTTCATCTTTGGTATTCATAAT
>NZ_SNUS01000043.1 GCF_012027635.1 Thermococcus sp. 21S9 | reverse complement strand
TATTTGATTGAGAATCTCCTCGTTAGTTATAACATCCTTCTCCTTTTTTAGTATCTTCTCAATGTTTACAAGCTCAGCCCTAAGTTCCTTTTCTCTCCTCATAAGCTGCTCCATTTCTTTTGCATAGCTCTCAATTTCCAGAGTGTATTTTTTGATTAAATCTTCCCTATGCTCGTCTGTTAGTTCAGCTCCACAAACTGGACATTTGCCCCTAGCTTTCCTAAGCTCCAAAATAGCCTTGTTCTTCTCACTTGTGGCATTTTTTAACTCTCCCTTTTTCTCTCCAATTTCTTCGATCTCCCTAAGAATTTCCTCTTTTCTTTGCTTGGCGTTTTCAATTTCAGCTTTGAGCTTTTTGAGTTCATCTTCACTTAAGCTAAGCCTTTTTCTGAGGGATTCAATCGTCTTTTTAATTCTTAAGGCTTCATCATACTGCTTGG
>NZ_SNUS01000042.1 GCF_012027635.1 Thermococcus sp. 21S9 | reverse complement strand
ATAACCACAATTTGGGTCAATAAACCTTACACTGAAATCTTAATTGAAAACTCCAAAGCTGTGATAAATGCATTGAACCAAAAGACACCAGTCATTCAACAAACTACAAAAGCAGAAAGCATCAATGTTATTTATGTTCTCTTGGCATTGGTTGTTGGAATTTCACTTGGAATGGCTGTCGGGGTTTTGATTAAGAAGTAGAAAAAAAGAAAATCTCACTCTCTCTTGTATGGCTTTCCATCCCACTTTGGTGGTCTTACCTTTCCTATTATTCCAGCAACGATGACTATTGTCACTATGTACGGCAGTGTAGCAACGAACTGCCATGGAACAACTTGTGAAACTGCTGGGTTTGTTCTCACCCACACTGAGAGGTTATCGAAGAATCCAAAGAGAAATCCACCGATTAATGCCCTTACTGGGTTCCAGCCACTGAATACCAT
>NZ_SNUS01000041.1 GCF_012027635.1 Thermococcus sp. 21S9 | reverse complement strand
CTCCGTGAAGCCCAATGGTGTAGCGACGTGAGCGACCACTTGTTCGATACTGGATGACGTAGCTACGCTTGCCCGAGCTAAAGACGCGGAGTCCGAAGCCAGGCAGTTCGTCATCCCAGATGAGGTAGTCCTTCTCTCGGCCATCCGCCGCCTCGACAACTCTCTTTGTAATCTTGACCATGACGTTCCTTCGTTCCGGGCGCGATCTCCCAAGTAAGCAACGCGTAAGCAGGCGGGAGAAAATCGGTGCGGGGTTTCGGATAGGAACGTCGCTGTTGTTGTCGAGAATATCCAGTTGCTTCAGTTGGGTAGCGTAGAATAGCGTGCCCTATCGCATTTTTCGGATGGGTACGTTATCTTGCTCCGAAGGCAAAGGTCACACGTTCGAATCGTGTCGGGTGCGCCACTATGGGATCGACGATGATCGCTCGTGGCGATCCTGCGG
>NZ_SNUS01000040.1 GCF_012027635.1 Thermococcus sp. 21S9 | reverse complement strand
CCACGAGTTTGCGTTTGATCTGGACAATTTCGTCTACGGAAGCTGGAATGGATGAGTTTTCAGGCGGCGGACTGTCCGCGGCCTGGGCCGCGCGCCGCAAACCCCAAGAGTGGATTGCCGCTGGGAAAGGAACTTCGATGGTAATGCCCGTGAGATGGATATTGTGTGCCGCGCTTACCAGCTATGCGAAGAAGCAGGACAGCCCCAGGGCAGGGACCAAGAGTTTATCTTCATGCGGAGCGAGAGATGCAGGGAAGTTCTGAGAAGAACAAGTCGTCGGACGAGCAGGCGGATTAGCTAAAGCGGGTCTGGCCGTGCGAAAGAAATTCCATTTCAACAATACGCGTAGTTTTGTGGCCGACACGGGCGCTTTGCAATTGGCCGAGGCGGAATCACATTCGCGGCGCTGGCCTCAGCTAGATTTAGACGCCGGACAGCACAACCCA
>NZ_SNUS01000039.1 GCF_012027635.1 Thermococcus sp. 21S9 | reverse complement strand
AATTATCTCTCCACCTGCCGTTTTCACCAGCTCCCTCAGCCTCTTCAGCGGGAGATAGTGCAGGTCGTCCTTCTCGCCGAAGAGCGCTTCAAAGATATCCTCGCGCAGGTTGTAGAGCTCAAGATGTGCCCTTTGCCTCTCGTTGTTCGCTATGGGAAGGCTCTCCGCTATGAAAACCATGTTTGCCACGCGGAGCATCTCGGAGAAGACCCTAACCATCGTTTCCTCATTTTTCAGGCTTCTAACTCCATGAACGAGAACGGCTAAATCGAAGGCCTTAAACGGAAAAGGCAGCCCCCTCGCGTCGGCCTTGAGCGGGATTATCCTGCGCTTTAAGCCAGCCGCAGAGGTTATCTCCTCGAAGAAGCGCCATCTGCTCATGTCCACGGCAACAACGCGGCCGGTTTCGCCGACGAGGTAGGCGAGCGGGACAGTCGTTAATGCGTGC
>NZ_SNUS01000038.1 GCF_012027635.1 Thermococcus sp. 21S9 | reverse complement strand
TCTCGAGTTTTTAGAGTATTATTCTGAATTCGATAGGTCCATTAACACAAAACTTGTAAAAGACATAAAGCAGAAATACACAAATTGGAGAGAACAATACAGCGCTACAAAAGCAAATCGCTTACTGTTCAAAGAAATTAAGCAAACAGAACTATCAAAACAGTTTTACAGCGTAATGAAGCACTATCATCGTTTATTGAAGAAAATGAACAATGCTGGAATGATTTACAAGAAAGATGAACAATACAAACTGTCAAAAGAGTTCAGAGAATTCCTGGTGGCGCTCATTGACGCTTGGGACAATTTCGTGCTTTATGATGAAGAATGATTTAAGCACTCAGAGCGAGCCACGTTTGACAGATAGATTCAACCAATAGTCATCCACTCTCGTTTTTTATTATTCATATTATGAATATTAAATGCACCGTTTTAATGCAACCAAATCAGTATG
>NZ_SNUS01000037.1 GCF_012027635.1 Thermococcus sp. 21S9 | reverse complement strand
CGGCCCCAGCGCGGCCGTGATATCGGCCTCGAGGGTCGGGTGGGTGGTGGACGCTGGGACGGCTGCGTCGGACATCAAAAAGCTCGGATATTGGGACGAATTGTTCAGAATTCGAGCAACCTATACTACCCCCGGCGACACCGTTACCAGCGACTCTTGCAACCGCGCGGGGAACATGTTGGATGATTTCATTGGTTAATTCGCCGCCCGAGTCGCCTCCATGCCCAGCCTGTTCCGCTTCCTGACGGTCGTCGCCGTGATTTTCGGGATCGGCTACGGCATCGTCTTCGCGCTGGCGAATTTCGTGCAGCCGAAGCCGCGCGAAATGACGGTGACCATCCCGCCGGATAAGTTCCTCAAGAAATAGGCGCTATGAGTCTTGGCATGACCGCTTCCGCCAAGATCACCAAGACATCCGCCAAGCCGGGCACCAAGACCCCGGCCAAGATCCCG
>NZ_SNUS01000036.1 GCF_012027635.1 Thermococcus sp. 21S9 | reverse complement strand
CACCGCCCGACACCACGTCGGCGCCGGCGCCGAGTTTGGCCAGCGTGCGCAGCACCGACTGGTTGGAGTTCGCCTTCATGGCGTAGCAAACCAGCGCCTTCTCGCCGGCGAAGGCCTCGGTGAAGACGCGGTAGTGCCGCTCCAGCGTCGCCGTCGAATAGCAATAGAACGGCGTGCCGACGGCTTCCGCGAGCTCAATGAGATTGACCGCCTCGGCATGCAGCACACCGTTGCGATAGTCGAAATGGTTCATGACACGCTGGTTTGTTTGAACATGATCTCGTCGGAAAACCGCTTCGCACTCTTCCGGATCATGCTCCAGATATTAGTTGCCGAGCAGCGGATCGAGGACGAAGGGCCGTTTATTGCCACGCGTCGCGGCCGGCGCGGCATCCGAGCCATAGGTCGGATTGAACACGCTGGGCTGCGCCGCCCGCTCGCTATCGGTGTCGC
>NZ_SNUS01000035.1 GCF_012027635.1 Thermococcus sp. 21S9 | reverse complement strand
CAGCCGCGGCAGCCCGAGGAAGCCGCAGGTCCCCTTGATCGTGTGCACAAGGCGGAAAATGTTGTCCAGGATCTTCGCGTTGTTCGGATCCTGCTCGAACTGCACCAGCTGGTTGTCGACCGTATCCAGGCTCTCGCTGCTCTCCGTCAGGAACTCGCGCAACAGATCGTCCATGGATAGGCCCCCTCAAGGTGCTGCGGAACGCTCGCATCGCATCGATAACTTGGCGGGCTTCACAGCGACGTTAATTTTGCCGTCCGTGCAAATACGGACGAGGAGTCCCGCGATGCATCGCAACGTCACGGCCGGTCTCGCACGGGCAGGCCTTACCACCCGAACGGGAAAGAGGCCGTTCCACCGGTCGTCGCAATTTGAATCAGATGGAATCGCAGAGCCGCTAAGCCGAGCGAAACACTCGCGCCACGGCATCGGCCTGCATCAAAGCCCGATCGCCC
>NZ_SNUS01000034.1 GCF_012027635.1 Thermococcus sp. 21S9 | reverse complement strand
GCTTAGGGCGATAATTGAAGAGCAAAAGAAAAGAATTGAAAAGCTTGAGGATAAGCTGGCATATTACGATGAAGCGATTAGAGCTAAAGTTATTAGAAGCAAGGAGATTGAGATTAGGGACAAAAGAATTGCATACCTCGAGAAAGAACTTAGAGAGGCAAAAGCAATAATTAAAAAGCTCAGCAGGGACTTAGTTTTGGCAAAAAGAATGCACCTCCTTGAGCTTAAAGGAACAGCAGTTCCTCTTAAGGTCCTTGAGAGCTTAACATGGAAGGAGATAGAGAAGCTTGAGCGCTCTGCAAGGATTAAAGAAGATGATGTAATTTATGTTGTTAATCCTTCGGGGGCTGGGAAGAGCATAGCTGAGTATTTGGTCGAGAAGGGGATTAAAGCGTTGATAAGTGCAAAAACTCTGCCGAATAACGTCTATGAAGTGCTTAGAGAGAATAAGATTCCGG
>NZ_SNUS01000033.1 GCF_012027635.1 Thermococcus sp. 21S9 | reverse complement strand
GGGCAGTTTTTGAGGGCCTCCAAATCGTTTCCTCCTCATAGTTCATGCCGCCCTTGATAATGTTCTAAATTGTTCTATGAATATTCAAAGTTTATAAACATTGCTGAATTGCATACATTAACCTATGACATTGATTATATCGAAATATTTATATACTATAAGAGCATAATCGACGCATACTTTAAGGCTATATAAGAACGTTAGAGCATACAATTGGTTTTGTACTTATATACAAAACGCATGCAAAAGAGGATTTAGGATGACACTCATCATCGGTCAACTTCCACTAACGGGCAGGACTTATTAAGGTTTAGCCCGAAAATTCTACACGGGGAAGGACATGAGAATCATTCCACTCGCCTCCGAGAGCCTCGGTGTGAGGAGCCTGGCAGTCTTCGTTAAGGCATCCGGAATAAAAGTCCTCATAGATCCCGGCGTCGCCCTCGGCCCGAAACGCTA
>NZ_SNUS01000032.1 GCF_012027635.1 Thermococcus sp. 21S9 | reverse complement strand
CACGACTTAGTATTCATATAGTGATACTATTGCTCTTTCCCTAATTTCTTTGTACTCCTTCAGAAGTTCCTTAGCAAAATCTGTCAAAATTGTTATTCCCTTCTTCCTCCCTCCTCTAACAGATATAACCAAAGAGATACCCAACTTTTCTTCTAAACTCTTTATTTTTTCCCAGTACGTTGATGGAGAAACTCCAAGAGCTTTACATGCAGCTCTAAAGGAATTAACCTGAGAGATTAACTCCAAAAGTTCCAAAATTTCTCCAGGAATTTCAACACCATCTTTTGTCACAAATGAGACCTGTATTTTAGGTGAAAGTCCAATAATATTTCGATTTATTGCGCAAGATGAAAAGAGCATTTTTCTAAGATCTTCTCTGGTTATTTTCCTATAGTTTACCTCAAATCTTGAAAGTGGACATTTTGAGAAGTTCCCATAGGGATTTAAGTACAAAGCCCTACAA
>NZ_SNUS01000031.1 GCF_012027635.1 Thermococcus sp. 21S9 | reverse complement strand
CAATCCACATGAACCCCCTCCAGGAGAGCGTCCAGCCCGAAGGGGATACACAGTACAGGGGTGTCCTGAAGGCCCTCGCCGAGCTTAAGGCCGAGTTCCCCTACCCGATAATTGCTAAAGAAACCGGCGCGGGAGTTTCAATGGAGGTCGCGATACGGCTCGAGAGCATTGGAATAGACGCGATTGACGTCGGCGGCCTCGGTGGGACGAGCTGGAGCGGCGTTGAGTACTACAGGGCAAAAGACGAAAGGAGCAGAAATCTGGCCTTAAAGTTCTGGGACTGGGGAATTCCCACAGCAATTAGTGTTGTGGAAGTTAGATATGCAACTGACTTGCCGATAATAGCAACTGGCGGAATTAGAGACGGTATAATGATTGCAAAAGCTTTAGCTCTTGGAGCGAACTTAGCTGGAGTTGCTTTGCCTCTGCTGAAACCAGCAGTTAGGGGAGATGTTGAGGGAGTAA
>NZ_SNUS01000030.1 GCF_012027635.1 Thermococcus sp. 21S9 | reverse complement strand
ACATATGGAGATGTCTGTGAATATCTTATGTATCCTTCTCCTTCTTCAAGCTTCATGAAAAGCCATTCGAGTGCTTTGTTTAGGGTTTCTTTCAGCTCTCTTATCGTTTTGTAGTCCTCAGTCCATTTAACATATTCACCAGCCAAAATCAAATACAGTGGGGTTGCATCTATGGTTCCATAGTAGGGATTGAAAGGCATGAGTCCAGCTTGAGAAAGTTCTCCAAATCTAAACTCGTGAGGAATTTTGCCTGGTTCTTCTTCTCTCTTTGGATTGAATTTTTTCCCTTGCAGCTGTGAGAGAACCTTTAGTGTCCCCTTGGCATACTCTGGGAAGTATGGTAGAAGGAATAGAGATGTTATTATGCTATCTCTCCCAAAAAGGCACATGAAGTAGGGAATTCCAGCAAAAACTGTTAATCCATAGTTGGTTAACACTGTTAGAGATTCTAAATCTAGATCGGAAGAG
>NZ_SNUS01000029.1 GCF_012027635.1 Thermococcus sp. 21S9 | reverse complement strand
AGAAACTCATCATCGCCCGCAATCTTTGACTTGCGATGGGTATTCGCGTTGATAAAAGCTGACCGAATCAGCTCAATTGTGCCGGGATCAGCGCTGCTGTTCTCGCAATGAAATTCTAGGAGTGGTGGTGTCTGGCCGTGACCGTCAGCTTGCCGCGTGGAACGACACCGTTCAGACCCGCGACCAGCAATTCAATCTGAAGCGAACCGCCTTGCTGAAAGAGGCGGCGCGCGCATTCAGCTCGCAAGGATATCATGCGACGTCGCTCGACGATGTCGCCAAGACGCTTGGCGTGACCAAGCCCGCGCTCTATTATTACATCAAGAACAAGCAGGAAATCCTGTTCGAGTGCCATATGCTGTCGCAGGATCTCGGCGATCGCGCGTTCGAGCACGCGTACAAGACCGGCAGGAACGGCCGTGAAATTCTGCTTTCGTTTGCGAAGGAATTCATCGAGTCGCACAACAGCGAGAT
>NZ_SNUS01000028.1 GCF_012027635.1 Thermococcus sp. 21S9 | reverse complement strand
AACAAAATACTTGCGCTCCTCACTTTTTAGCACCCCCTTGAATTAACGTTCCCATCCTTGCAGCACTTCAAGTATAAGACATTTTTGCAAAAATTATTGAGATTTTGTCAAATTTGTTCAGAAAATCTAGTAATTATTTAGACAACTGTTCAAAAAGTTGGGATATTTTTGAAAACTATAAATCTAATATCAATTCTCATTATTGTTGCATTTATAACAAAATTTTTCAATTTTGACACATTAGTTACAAAAGATATAAAAAGTGTTCCTTTTATTTTGGCCTAGGTGGTTTAGGTGAAGGTAGTTTTAGCGTATTCGGGAGGATTGGATACTTCAGTTATATTGAAGATGATGCAAGAGAAGCTGAACGCGGAAGTGATAACAGTCACAGTGGATGTTGGGCAGAAAGATGACTTCAAGAAAATTGAAGAGAAGGCTTTGAAGTTTGGGGCAGTAAAGCATTATACGATTGACG
>NZ_SNUS01000027.1 GCF_012027635.1 Thermococcus sp. 21S9 | reverse complement strand
TTAGCGGCCATAAGATTTGTAGAATGGGGCGGTGAAAGAGCTGTCATTGCTGCACTTGATAAAGCAGTTGAAGCATTGGAGGGCAAAACTGGAACCCAAGTTGTCAAAGAGTGAGCTTTTTAGCGCTTTTAACTTTTTAAAGCATTACTTCCGCTTATTCTTTAACAATGGAAAGCTCAGCATAAATAACGTAAAATAAACCTTACTCTAGCAGTTTTGGATTAACCAAAATTTATAAACTCCCCATTTAGAGCCAAAAAGTTTTTATTTACTTCTTACTTTTTCACATAGCGAGGCTTAAATAAGGGTGAGAGAATGGGTAACTATTCTAAAATTGGGGAAGGGGAAGATACCATGCAAGTAAAAGTGGATCCAGAAGAAATTAAGAGAATAAAAGCAGAGATTGAAGCTCTTGAAAAAGAGAAGAGAGAAATTCAAGCCAAGCTTGAGGAGCTTCAAAAGGAGTTGAATATTTGG
>NZ_SNUS01000026.1 GCF_012027635.1 Thermococcus sp. 21S9 | reverse complement strand
GCCTGCAACGGGCGCGCGAGCTGCTTTCGGCACCCACTTCGGAGACCACGGTTATCGGGACCGCCCTGGCTTGCGGCTACTCCAATGCAAGTCATTTTGCACGGCATTATTTCGAGGCCTTTGGCGAGCGTCCGTCGCAGACGCTGGCGCGACACAGCTGAACATCGGTCGGTCCGGCCAATTCCAACGACGTCGGTGCGAAGCGGTCTTCCGAAGAGACCATGCGCAAAAGGCTAAAGTGCATCGCGCACTAAAGCGCGATGAGATTTGGTTGAATCGTCATCGCGCTTTAGCCCTTTGTTTGAGCATGATCTTTTCGGAAAACCGCTTCACACTTTTCCGGATCATGCTTTAGTTTGCGGCCCGCTCGACGAGGGAATCGCATGCAGTTCAATACTCTAGACGACATCCGCAGCTTTTGTCGCGAGCTGCCCGAGGGCGACGAGGCCACTGCCGCAGCAGCAACCCTGCGCCAGCAGAACCTGACCA
>NZ_SNUS01000025.1 GCF_012027635.1 Thermococcus sp. 21S9 | reverse complement strand
ACCCCGGCCACATTATTGATCATTATGGCACATGTTAGTAGAAATATCAGTGCTATGGATTAGGGAGTCGGGGTAAATATACCTTGCCCATATTTGGCTTGCCAAGATGACAAATATTATAATGATACTCTGTCGTAAAAGGAAGGGATAGAAAAAGGCATATGTCGGATAATTTATCCATCACTTGTGAACAGCTTCATACATTATCTTTAATCTGTAAGCATGTTTGAGCTCTTCATGACTCATCATTCTAAAGATTTGGGAGAGAGACCCTTCTAGAATTTCACTGAGCTTTTGATAAAGCTCATAGCTGTGCTTTTCTCTAATGAGCCCTTCAAGGATTAAGTCTTCTAAATCCTTTGGCTTGACCCTTTCATCAGTGAAGTAAGGCTCAATGCTCAGTGCATCTAGATAGTCAATAACTTTAGTATCCTCTAGTGTTTTTTCTTCAAGAAAGGTTTGTATAGTGTTTCTGTGTCTAAGTTCTTCGA
>NZ_SNUS01000024.1 GCF_012027635.1 Thermococcus sp. 21S9 | reverse complement strand
CGGGATCTATGGTTTCAAAATCTGTCCTAACAACTTCTGCGCCAAGAACTTTGAGCAAAACTTCCGTCGTCTTTGGTGTTGGTTTAGGCAAGTATGCCCTGAACTTTGCTCCCATAATATTAGAAAGCGCCGCTATTGCAATTCCAACGTTCCCAGAAGTGGCTTCAAAAAGCTTGTTCCTTCCGTTTATTTCTCCTCTCTGCTTGGCTTTCATGAGCATGTTGAAAACAGCTCTGTCTTTTATGCTTCTGCTGAATGGGTTAAAGAACTCTAATTTGGCAAATATCTCTCTATTTTCCCCAGAAAGACTTTGCAACTTTACTAGAGGTGTTGGCTTGAACTTCTCGAAGAGTTCTAGCGTATTTTTAAATACGTTCATGTTCTCCCCCTCTTTATTCCATGAATTATTTTTCAACGATTGTTATGTTTAATAACATCATTTTTAAACATTTCTGGACAATTTTGTGTAATTATAACTCACTTATAAATGAATTTAA
>NZ_SNUS01000023.1 GCF_012027635.1 Thermococcus sp. 21S9 | reverse complement strand
CCGGCTTCAGACATTTGAAGATGCGCAGCGTCACCTGGCCGCCGCCGTCGCGCACCTGCGGATCGCTGTAGTCGACGCTGCCGTCGGCATTGCGCTTGACCGGACCGCGCCGCGCATCGCGGTCGAATGTGTTCGCGCCGGAGGAGAGGTCGGCGCCGGCGCAGAAGCCGCGGCCTTCGCCGGTCACGATGATCGCCCTGACGTCGTCGTCCTTGTCGGCCTTGTCAAACGCGTCGATCAGCTCCTGCTGCATCGTGGCGTTGAAGGCGTTGAGCTTGTCGGGCCGGTTCAGCGTGATGGTCAGGATCTGCTCGGCGACCTCGTACTTGATCGTCTCATACGCCATGGGGATGATTTCCTTCCTTCGTTCGTTTCTGATTGATCTCTAGCACGTCATTCCGGGGCGCGCGAAGCGCGAGCCCGGAATCCATTTGTCCGCGCGTCTTGCGGTGGAATGGATTCCGGGCCTGCGCCTTGCGGCGCATCCCCAGGTGCGCAATA
>NZ_SNUS01000022.1 GCF_012027635.1 Thermococcus sp. 21S9 | reverse complement strand
GGGCATTGGGTTGAGGGCAAGAGAGGGGCTCCGCTGTACTGCCACCACTGCGGCGCGCTCTTCGACCAGAGCGGGCAGGTCCTCCTCGTAATTCACGAGGTGGCGGGGTTCTGATGGTGGCGGCTCGGGCGGAGATGATTCAGCTTTCCGCGGACGCTGGAAGGCCGATTTACAAGCCTTTCTTTGATTACATGCGGCGCTCGCTGATGGATATGGAGAACAGGTACCTCTTCAGTGACTTGATTGAGTACCTGTTTCCTGGCGAGTTCGCACTTTATGACGTTGACTCAGTACTCTTTAGTAAGGAGTCGAGGGAGCCAGTTGCTGCCTTCGAGTTGAAGAAGAAGAGCTGGCGGACGGCTCAGGAGGCTTGGAGTGCTGGAGAGCTTGAGGTGAATGGGTACCAGTTTCTCAGGCTCAAGAGGTTGGCGAGGAGGTTTAGCGTGCCTTTGTTTTACTTTGTTTGGGTTGGCGGGAAGTTTGTGGTTTTCAGGGTTGATGA
>NZ_SNUS01000021.1 GCF_012027635.1 Thermococcus sp. 21S9 | reverse complement strand
TTTGGTATTAAGCGTTACAATGTTCGAGTTTATCTATGAACCTGAAAAAGTTCTAAATGAGATACATCGAGTATTAAAGCCGGGAGGAGAAGTTGTCATTGGAACTATGAATGGAAGAAGTTTATGGTTCCTTTTCAAACGATTTAAAAGCTTGTTTGTTGAAACGGCATACAGATATGCAAGGTTCTACACTCCAAAAGAATTAGAAACACTCTTAACAAATGCAGGATTTGATAATGTAGAGAGCAGAGGTATTATATTTTTCCCATCGTTCTTTCCATTTATTGGAATTGCGGAGAAAGTTGACCAGAAATTTAACAAAAACTTGAAGAGTATTGGAGCCTTCATAGCTGTTAGGGGAGTTAAAAAGTGACAGAGAAAGAAGAAATCATTTTGATAACAAGGGATAAGGCATTTGAAAGAGCAAGGCACCTCAAACGGGAGAATGAACTCATCTATGGTGTTAAGTTCAACATAGATCATAAATATCTTCCGCTTGATATTCT
>NZ_SNUS01000020.1 GCF_012027635.1 Thermococcus sp. 21S9 | reverse complement strand
GATCGATCTCAGCATGCGTTTCGCTGGCGGCGGAGATATTGAGGGTCTATGCGGTCTCTTTGGCGACGCGGTGATCAGAAGGCGTCTTGATGGCGCAGCCGCTTACGCTTGAACAGTTGTGGGGCCGAATGCCAACTTCCTCGGTGTTGGAGAGAGCGAAAAGATCGAGAGCGTTGCTGCAAAGATGATGGGTAAAAATCAGCCTGGTGGTCTGCTGGTTTATTCGTCGTTACGAGCCTTAGCATGCGGCGCGCTCGAATATGGCTCTTGCTATGCTTCGGATGCCTCTTCGGTTGCTGTCCAGAAATCGCTGCCGCCGAACCATCTAGTCGTAAGGCCGACGGCTCGTATGACGCTAGGAGTGATAGGGCTTTGCTGGATCGGCTCATGACCTCCGACCCACAGGACTGGTGTGCAGTCAGTTCCTGTCCTCGACCCGCTCCCCCTGAATCATCCGGCAGCGGTGCAGCGAGTAATTATGAGGGATACGCGGACAAGGTTGTTGCCA
>NZ_SNUS01000019.1 GCF_012027635.1 Thermococcus sp. 21S9 | reverse complement strand
GCTGCTAAGCCGAGGGCATGCCTCGCGAGGTTCTGGATCTCGTCCGCTATGATGATTACTGGAATGTCCCACTTGAGGAGGAATTCGTCGGTGACGTAGCTCACGAGGTTGTGGAAGATGACGGCCTCTTCTTCCTCGCTCAGGTGGGAGTTCGCGGAGAAGTCTATGACATTGATTCTATCTGGAGTTAGTTTCCTGACGAACTCTTCTTTTGGGTCGCTCGTGAAGAGCCTGTCGCTCTTCAGCTTGGTCATAAGGGTTCTCAGGTTAGCGATCGTCCTGTCGCGGGAGTTCTTCAGGACGTCCTCGACGGTCTCGCCTGGCCTCGGCGGGTACTCGTTCCTGATGACTTCCTTCAAGAAGCGGTCAGGGTCTCTGATTCTCTTCTGGCCCCAATAGATGTCGAGGAGGCGCATGTAGTTGGTCTGAGTGTTCACGTACATGAACTTGATAAGGTCCTTCACCTCGAGGCGGTCGTAGCTGAGCTTCCCCTCGACCACTTGGACGTTCATA
>NZ_SNUS01000018.1 GCF_012027635.1 Thermococcus sp. 21S9 | reverse complement strand
ACACTGAAAATTACGTTTCTAACTTAACGATTAGAGGAACAACAATGCTCCAGGCAGTTGCCGCGAGTGAAGAGAGAATAGAGCAGGCAAAATCTCTTCTTAAGGATGCATGGAGCGATTACTACAAAGGGGATTATTGGAATGCAGTGAGTAATGCAGCATTTGCGTATGAAAGAGTTCAGACAGCAAAGTTCTGGGCAAAATTAGGCGAGAGATATGCAAAAGGCGATGTAATCAGCAGAGATGTTATCAAGGACACAGCGAGAGAATACTTAGACAACGCCCGCCTAGTAGTCACATACATAACCTCAATGTTTGGAGAAACCTTAATGCAAGGACTCGTTGATAAACTCAACCAAGGAGAGCAGTACTATGAAGATGGAAAGTACTCAGCTGCTTTATTCTCAGCAATGGAGGCAAGAATTAGAGCAGAGGTCATACTTGATACACTAGGAATAGACAATGAAACAGTACTAATGGACAAGCTTCAGCAGATGAAGGAAGATGCAAAAACT
>NZ_SNUS01000017.1 GCF_012027635.1 Thermococcus sp. 21S9 | reverse complement strand
TGGGTATCCAACCAGATGCAATCGTTGCAAGAAGTGAAGATCCTCTTGAGGAAAGCGCGCGTAAAAAGATCAGCCTCTTCACAAACGTTCCAGAGGAAGCTGTGATAAGCGCATATGACGTTGAAGACACTTATGAGGTTCCGCTTTTGCTTGAGAGAGAAGGACTCGGAAAATACCTCGTTAAGAGGCTCGGTCTTGAGGATAGAGAGCCTGAATTGAAAGCTTGGGAGAAAATGGTTGCTAAATACAAGAGCCTCAAAGATTCTGTTGAAATCGCAATAGTCGGAAAGTACGTGAAGCTCAAGGATTCATATCTGAGCATAATCGAGGCATTGAAGCACTCAAGCGTCGCAAATGATGTAAAGGTAAAAATCAGATGGATTGAAGCAGAGGATGTCGAGAAATACGGCACTGACTTGCTTGAGGGTGTTGACGGCATAATAGTGCCCGGAGGATTTGGTGCAAGAGGGGCTGAAGGTAAGATGATGGCAATCAGATATGCAAGAGAAAATGAC
>NZ_SNUS01000016.1 GCF_012027635.1 Thermococcus sp. 21S9 | reverse complement strand
GAATGCCTAAACTCAAGGTAGTTTTGGATACTTCTATTTTAATCAGTGCCTTAAAATCGAGAGATGTTAAACGTAGTCCTTCTTGGAAGATTTTAAGTCTTCTCAGTGAGGATAAGCTGGTTAATTATGGTTCTAAGGAGACTATTGAAGAGATGAAAGAAACTCTTGCAATTGTTGGTCTGCTTGTTGGAAAACCTGAAAAAGCCAAAGCTATTTATCATTTGGTTTTGAATCATACTAAGCGAGTTTCTCCAAGAGTTCAATTTGAAGAAGATAGAGAACTTGTTAAGCTGGTTGGTCATGCTGATGATCTGACCTCCTCCCCGCCCTGAAGGGCAAGGCTTTCATGTGATAATCCAAATGAATTCATCCTCACTAACTTATGATTAGTAGATTGAAATTTTTTTGACTCCTTCGAGTTTTGAGAGTTCATTTATAAGGTCGCCGGGGATTGACCCCTCAGTAACTATCGTGAGCGTTGCTTCTGGATAAAGTTCAGGATCTTCCGCGACGACT
>NZ_SNUS01000015.1 GCF_012027635.1 Thermococcus sp. 21S9 | reverse complement strand
TATTTTCAGCCCGTGGATATCACAGGAGTGTACCCCGAAGAGGACGAACGGTTCATCGTTGATACCATTCTCCCATCTGCCGTTCTTCAGGCGGAGAATCGTGTCCCTGGGCATTACGAAGAACTTCTTCGGTGGGAGCATTGTCCTGTTGTAATCAAGGGACATCTCTTCCGCCCTCTGAACCTCCTGGAAAGAATAGATGTTGCCCTTTTTTACGGGGCCGTATACTTTTCCTAGGGCCTTTAATGAGTTGAAGAACTTCTCAAAATTTTCGGAAGACAATTTTATGTATCTCAAGGGCATCACCGCCTTGTAAGGGCTTACAGTTTTAAGTTTGTAAAGGGGTGATTTAAGAATTTTTCAAACGGTTGGTTGTTAACCAGATGTTGCGAACTTGTACTTTAGTGCACCCTTATAAACATTGGTGTCGAGACTTTTTCGAAAACCCTCCTGGTGATGCAAGATGGAATCCTCCTTTGATTACATACTCTCTTATCCCCCGGAACCGAGTTCACTGA
>NZ_SNUS01000014.1 GCF_012027635.1 Thermococcus sp. 21S9 | reverse complement strand
AGAAAATCCTAGAGTTTGACTACAAGGGCATGTTCGATGAGATAAGGAAAATGAATCATACGATGTGTGGTCCAGGTGGAGTTGCCACTGCAATAGTGTTTTCAAGATTAGCTGGAGCTGTTGAAGCAGAGCTTTTGCACTACACCACAAGCTTTGAAGTCAGCAGAAGTATGGATGCAATAGTTGGCTATGCATCGATTGTGATTAGAAAATCCTGATCTTTTCTTTTCATTCTGAGACCAAAAGGAAAATAAATCTTAGACTTCAACTTTTCTAGGGAGTAAATTTCACTGAATTTAATGGAGGGTTAAAAATGAGAGTTCTCGCGTCAGCTCCAGCTAAAATTATTCTCTTCGGTGAACACAGCGTCGTTTATGGGAAGCCTGCCATAGCAGCGGCTATTGATTTGAGGACATACGTTTGGGCTGAGTTCAACAAGAACGGGAGGATTAGGATTGAAGCTAAAGACATTAGAGTGCCAGGCTTAACTGTTTCGTTTTCTGACAAGGAAATCTATTTC
>NZ_SNUS01000013.1 GCF_012027635.1 Thermococcus sp. 21S9 | reverse complement strand
CAGCATTCATGGGAATACTTAACTTAATTCTAATCCTCGGTACGCTTACCGTTGTCATCGGTGAACTCTCCGCATTAAGGCAGACAAACGTTAAGAGAATGCTTGCCTACTCAAGTATAGCCCAGATTGGCCTCATAGCTGTCGGCTTTGGAGTTGCAACACCTCAAGCCGTTGATGCTGCCGTGTTCCACATGCTCAACCATGCAGTAGTTAAGGCTCTGATGTTCTTAGCTGTTGGCTATGTTGCAGTAACATTCGGAAGCCCACACATAGAGAACTTCAAAGGCTTAGGAAAGAGAATGCCGCTTACCGCTTTTGCTATCACAGTTGGAGCAATAAGCGTCGTAGGAATTCCGTTGTTCAACATCTTCTGGAGCAAATTTAGGCTTTTACTTGCAGCTCTTCAAGTAGGAAAAACAGGGATAGTGGCATTAATCCTCGGTGCAAGCCTCGTGGAGGCAGTTTATTACTTTAGGTTGATTCATGCAATGTGGTTTGAAGGAGAAGGGGGGAAGATCGAGGAAAGC
>NZ_SNUS01000012.1 GCF_012027635.1 Thermococcus sp. 21S9 | reverse complement strand
ATCGTTGATTGAAAATCTAGGTGCGACGCTTGAAATGTTCGCGCACGAGAACGGATGGATATCAAGGGACGGAAGAATTGTCTTTCCGGAATTGCAGGAAGTTTCGGATGAAGAATTGAGCGAAAGCGTTGCCGTTGCGACATTGGCAACGAGTTGGATCAGATGGGAGAGAGTGGATCAACGTCGTCGATATTGGGGTGGAGAATTCGTAGAGATCGAGAACGGAAGAGCGATCGAGGGAATGCCTGGGGAGGCACGCGCGTACTTTGAGTACGTTCCTTCCGGCGAAGAACACTACGACTGGATCGCCAACGAGCGCCTCAAGGAACAGTTACAGCAGATCGTTGCAGAGTTGATGTTCGAAACGCCGGCACTGGAGCAAGAAAAAGACATTTCAGATCAACCTAAGCTACTTCCTGACGAATTCGTCAGTGTCCGTGAAGTTAGCTCTGCGATGTATCTATCGAGGGTACTGGGCGCGGACGTTAGGACCGACCGAGGAAAATATGCGGGATTGAAGATCATCGAGTGGCTCC
>NZ_SNUS01000011.1 GCF_012027635.1 Thermococcus sp. 21S9 | reverse complement strand
TGGCCTTTAGGAACTGTATGTAGTCACCGCTGAGAGCTTCAAGGAATGAATTCCTGACGAACCTTGCGAGGACACCTGTCCCCATGAATCCCAGAACAAATCCTGGAAGCCAGAATCTAGCCAAATGCTGCTTGAAGAGGGTGAAGTTTCCTGTAAGGAGAGAATCAATTATCGGGACATGGGTAATTTGAACGGGTGGTGCAGGGGGTACTCCAGCCAAATTTGTTATCCTAAACTTAACGAAGAACACAAACAGTAGCAGATATCCCAACCAGAAAACTGGAGTTGAAACACCAATGAGAGCGAAAATCCTAACTAATGTATCTATCCAAGTGTTACGCTTTAATGCAGAGATCAAACCCAAAGGAATTCCAATCAATATTGTAAACGTAAACGCTATTATAGCCAATTGAAACGTAACAGGGAAACGATCTCTAATATCATCAAGAACGGGATTGGAAGTTCTGGGATCAATCAAGGTGTTTGTTGCTAACCCTTTTATGAGGAACCAGTACTGATCATACCAAGGTTCATTTAAGTGGTA
>NZ_SNUS01000010.1 GCF_012027635.1 Thermococcus sp. 21S9 | reverse complement strand
TGGGTGTTAACTGCACACGGAGGAAAACGCTCCATTGGGGGAATAAAGCCGTCTAAGGCTCCCTAAGAAAATGTGCAGTGGGGGCCTAATTTTTGTTAAGAATAAACGACACGGAGGTTTGGGATAGTGGAGAGTACACACTCGAACTGGTGGGTTCCAGATGACTTCCTCGCTCGCCTGCGGAAGAAGGTCAGTCCAGAAAAGCTAGCCCAATACGGCATGAACGACATACGCCAAGCCTACTACGGCCCTTACCTAGGCCTGAGGCTCGACGACGGCAGCAGAGCGCCGCAGTTCCTCCCCTACAAAGCAGGCTTCGCCAGCCACATCCTATTCCTCGGCAGGAGCGGCTACAGAAAGACCAGCATCATGAGGGCCCTTGCAGAGGGACTCTACGACTACTTCTACCTGAACGGCAGAAAGGCCCTCATCATAGTCATTGAGGCAAAATACGACAAGCCAAAAGTCCAGAAGCTCAAAGAGTTCAGGAACTACATCGTCGACCACTTCGGCTACGACTACCTCCAAGAAAACTACCCCTGGCTTGAGAG
>NZ_SNUS01000009.1 GCF_012027635.1 Thermococcus sp. 21S9 | reverse complement strand
ACTTCCCCCAGCTTGGAATTGACCTCAGGGGTGGAGTGGTTGTAACTGCCTATGGTGTAGATGCAAACTCGGATGAGATTGCTAAATATCTCGCTCAACAGCTTAATATAGATGTTAGAGTTGAGAAATTCACTGGAATTGGGAAAGAAAGCAGTGGAATAAATGTTTATGCACCGGCAGATGCTGATCCTGAAAAAATAAGGGAAGTCCTTAAGCAACGCTTCCCGGATGCAAAGTATGCGATATCAGAAGTTCGGCCCACTTTTGGAGCAATGGCAAGAGAGCAAGGAATAAAAGCAATAAGCCTAGCATTCCTTGGAATGGCAGTTGTCGTCTTTCTGTTCTTCAGAGTTCCAGTTCCGTCATTCACAGTCATATTCTCAGCGTTCTCAGACATGGTGATAGCTCTAGCCCTAATGAGCATCTTCGGCATCGAGTTAAGCCAAGCGACAATTGCAGCTCTGTTAATGCTTATAGGTTACTCAGTTGACAGCAACATTCTTTTGACTACAAAGCTCCTTAAAAGAAAAGAAGATACCATTGAAGAGGCCTATTTCTCT
>NZ_SNUS01000008.1 GCF_012027635.1 Thermococcus sp. 21S9 | reverse complement strand
GCGGCTCGACGGTGTAAGTCACCTGCTTGGTCGTCGTGTAAGTCTTTGACATAATGGCGTCGTTTGATGTGAGGGTGATAGTGAAGCCGTGGGTTCCCACCGCGCCGGCCTTGAACTTGATGCTAATTTGTGTCGGGCCGCTTATGTCGCCGAGATAGTATTTCCCACCCTCGGGCGAGATGACAGAGCCGTCCTTGCGGACTTCTATAACATCAGAAAGGCCGGAAATACTCAAGTAGGTGTTATAGGTCGCGGAAGTCTGTATTGGGCTTAGGGTGAAAGTCAGCTCGTAGATAGTGTTCTGGTAGGTCTTAATCTCAGCAGGGAAGTTTTCGAGCTTGAAGGCGGCCAAATCGGGATACATCTCGACTGAAACGGTCGTGTCGCCCTGGACGTCAATCGTTTTAGTAACGCTCCAGTAGCCCTGCTTCTCGAAAGTCAAGGTGTGAGTGCCCCTCGTGAGCTCCAGCGTCCCGCCGTCGTCAATCGTGCCCAAAACCGTATCTCCTTCTTTCACCGTTACGCCGCTTAGGCTTTGGCCCGTGAAACCGTCTTTTATGCTGAACTGAACGTTAAAAGCCGAGGGTATAACATCAATCTCATTCACAACCGTAAAGCCCGATTTAGATACTACCGTATTCTCATCTCCAAAAATGACCATCGTGGCCGCTCCACCAGTATAAACGTAGTTCCAGTAATCGTAGAT
>NZ_SNUS01000007.1 GCF_012027635.1 Thermococcus sp. 21S9 | reverse complement strand
GAGCGCGGACGCGGAGGAGAGACCAGTCCCTCATGAGCGACCCTCCTCCACTAACCTGTATCCCCGAGAAGTGCTCCGGACTATTCCAGTCACTTTCGCCGCTTCAATGAACTCGTCAGCAAGCAAGAAGAACTTCTTCCGCAGTTCCTTTCTCGATACTGTCCCTTTCTCCCTCATGAACTCTATGATGTCTTTGTATTTCTCACGAACATAGTCTTTTGTCAGAACCTCAAAAGTTGCCACGTGGGCTCTGACCTTGATCCTGATTCCACGCTCTGTACTCTCTACGATATACTGCCCCCAACCTTTGTCTATTACTTGCGCCTCTCCTGTTTCCATAACCTTCTCTACTGCATTCTTGAGCTCACTGCCAAGAGGAAACGGTTTCTTGTAGAAACTATGCTGAACATACTCCACGACACGACCAAACATCAATTCCTCACTCATGCCCTCACCTCCCGGCGCTCTAAGAATTCGACAACTTCTTCTGGAGTCATCGGGCGTGGGAGCTTTTCGACGCGCTCTTTGACAAACAATGCAAGCTTACCCTCCTCATCCACGATCTCATGCGTCGACTGTTTCCCAAGCGCAATCCTCCTTTTTCCATTGATCCATCCCCACGTGATGTAACAATACCTTCTCATGCCCTCACCTCCCGCCTCTGGATTTTCTTCAACAGGTCTTCCAGCGCGTCCGCGTAGCCCGTCCAGTACTCCGCGCCGTTCTCCCCGCGAAGGTTGAGGGAGAACGCGGTTTCCCTAGCCGTCTCAATCTCCCGCTCGAGCCAGATGATGATGTCAGGCGGTTCCTCGGCCCG
>NZ_SNUS01000006.1 GCF_012027635.1 Thermococcus sp. 21S9 | reverse complement strand
TGTTCCAGTAATCGTAGATTTTCAAAGCTATTCCCGCATGCTGGACTAGACTGGTCTGTAATCCCTTATTCGCCGAAACCCCGAACGTTGCTTTTGAACCAACCGCCGCAATACCAAACCACGTTGAAGTGTCAGACCAATTATAGATATCCATGTTTGGAATCCCGTAAACACCAACCGCCTCGTCGCCTGTGTCATCAGTCCTCAAATCAAAGCCAGCAAAGGCAACCATTGTAACATTCGAAAGCGTTACTTCTCCTATGAAAGTGTTACTGCCAATCCAACTTGCCCCCTTCACGATACCAAAAGCGTAAATCTTCGTAACGCCAGGAAGGCCATCAATATAGTATTCCTTCGACTGGGGTGTATAAGTGATATCCAGCTGAGTCATTACGCTGTCAAGGGCTATCTGAAACTGCATCTTGTTAGCCCTATTGTAGATGAAAAGAGCGTATAAGTCCTCTAGCGTTGAAACGCTCATTATGTAGTCAATGTAGTTCTCCCCCGGCTCGACCTGGACGGTTAACGTGTTTCCAGATGGTAGCCAGACACTGGAGACCTGAACAGTCGTAGCCGTCTTATTGACCGTGTCAAGATAGTATTCACGAATAATGAACTTATACGCCGTTGTTTCCGCCTTAACCGGCACTACTGAAACGCTCAACATGCCGAAAAGCACCAACAAAGCCAGCAGAACGCCAAATTGCTTCATTTTGACCACCTCAAATTCAAATTATTAGCGGAATGTCTCTCAGACTCTCGATTATCGCACCATTCAGAACCCCCAAAACCGACAGAAGTGTCATTATTATCGCGAGTATTATTTGCTGAATCACTCCACCTCCCATTTTTCATCACCCTCCCACGCTGTAGTCAATCCCGATGCCGCCCACGAGGGCGAGCAGAAGCGCGAGGTTCTGAACACTGTTCCTCAGAGCATCAAGAAGAGCCGCGCCGTTCGCCTGCCAGAGCGCAGCAATGAACGCCAACAGCATCATGTCATACAGTAGAACCCTCCAGCCGCTCGTGAAAGGCTCGATGAGGGCAACTGCCTTTGAGCCCTTGTTCGTCAGCGCCCAATGAACCAACAGCCCGCCGACTGCGCCGAGCGCGAGCGCCCCTTTCGTCATTATGGGCCAAGCTATGAAATACCACGAGATTGCTATTAGAACAAAGAGAATCAGTTGGACGAGGCTGCGTGGCTTCATACGGCCGTCACCTTTACCTTTTTGAGGCGAGAAACTTCAGCTACAAGTTGCTGCTTCTTGCGAGTGACGCGGATCAGTTCTCGCTGTGCTGCGTCAATCTGCTGCCTAAGCTTCTCAGCGTACCTGTCAAGGGCTTCAATCTCCCGAGCAATCCCGTCCACATCAAGAGACTTCATACTACCGCCTCCGGAGTTTTCGACGGCCTCATCGCCGTAGCTCCAGCCCATCCACCGGAGCTTGCGGCTCGGCCCTGCTGTGAATTTGAGAGAAGTGATTTGAGCGGAGGAAGGCCCATCCTACTTTGAGATTGGAGAAAAAGCGTTTATAAGCAAATAAGAACATTTTAAGCTTAAATTAAGCGTAAAGATGAAAATGAGATTAATCTTTGAGAATGTCCTCCGGCCTGGTGTTGCCGAGCTCTATCCTGTAGAGTTTTAGTACAGCCTCCCTGAAGACCTGGTTGATGCTCGTTCCTTTCACCTTCGCGAGGGCTTTTGCCCTCTTCTCAACCTCAGAATCAATATATATTCCGCGAACAAACCGAGACGATTGGGCCATTCCTCCGCTCACCTCCTTTCATCTTCCAAAACACGCTTTAGGTCATCCACCACCGCAGAATACCACTCATCAGCTAGGAGCTCAAGATTGAGATAG
>NZ_SNUS01000005.1 GCF_012027635.1 Thermococcus sp. 21S9 | reverse complement strand
TCTCCCTTGCGCTGTCTCCTTGAGAAGGTTCTGAATCATAGTCCGGTACTCCTCGTTCTGCTGACTCAGAAAGTCGGCCTTGGCCTTGAGGGCGTTGTACTTGTCTGTGAGGTTCTTCAGTTCGGCTTTGAGCTCGCGGTTTTCTTTCGTGAGGTTCACGAGCTTTGTCTGGAGCTCGGCGGTGTTGGGCTGGTTCTTCAGCTGCTTTTCAAGCTCTGAAACGCGCTGCTTGAGCTTTGTGTTTTCGTCTTTGAGCTGTTGGACCTGTGCTTCTAGTTTCTTGTTCTCTTCTTTCAACGCTTCGAGATTATTTGGCTGGCCTGATGTTGGTATCACGACGTTGAAGAACTCCCTGCCTGTCACGGAGACAATGCTGTACTCTCCGGCCGCGTTGAATGAGATAGTCAGATCTTTGACTTTGATGAACTGCCCGTTCTTAAGAATTGCAATGACGTTAGTGCTGTTTTTAATGATTAATGCGATTTCTCCGCTGTTCCTGTCCGTGTCGAGTGAGATTATCAAGTTGTTGACGAGAATCTTGTCCCCTGGCCCGAGCTTGCCGTTCCAGCTGTATAGGGTTGTTGCCGAAACTGTGCTTAGTCCTAGTATACATAATATGAATATAGGCAAAAATTTCTTCGTATGTATGAACTTCATTCTGCATCACCTGTCGCGGATGATAATTTCGAGTTCTCTCGTGCTGGTTATGTTCACCCTTGCGAGTGGGGGAGTCTCAAGCCCTACTGTCACTCCGACGCCGTAGATGTGAATATTATCAATCGTGGCGTTCAGCGGGGCCCAATAGACGCCGTCTGTCGTTATGAAGAAGAATTTGCCTTTTGAAGCGTCGTAATCGACTGTGATGCTGTAGTTAATGTCTGTGATGACTAATTCTTGGTTTCCGTAGAGCTCGTAGTCGTACGTATACAGCTTCTCAGTCGAGTTTGTTTGGTTAGTCACGTTAGTCAGGTTTGTGGGGATTGGCACGGAGATGGTCTCGTTGTTGAAGTCAATGATGATGAAGCCCCCTTCCTGCCTAATGCAGCCGGCCGAGGCCGCTGTCCCTAAAATCAGAACTAGAACTGCAAGAACGCTCCAAGGCCTCATACTCTCACCCCAACAGCCCCTTCATCTTTACCGTGCCAGTTTTGCGATTGACGTAAGCGAAGCCTGCGAATACATTGTTCCCGCCAGCGTGCAGGTAGACCTCAAAAACCCAATACTTGTTGCTATCTTCCTCCTTTTCCGTGAGGCTCTTCTTCTCGGGCTCGAGGTAGTAGCTGGAGTCGTATTCTTTCAGCTTCTTGTTGTAGCTCGCGAGGTAGTTTCTCGCAATCTCGTACGCCTGCTCGGCGGTGATCGGGTAGTCCTCCACGTAGGCACCTTGGAAGACAGTTAGATGTCCGTCGGCCCACCGTATTGTGTCGTTGGTGAAGATGTAGCCGCTTTCAGGATAACCGAGCTCGTACAGTCTTTCTTTCAGCGGGTCGTGCTCGGCAAATGTCGAATAGCTGAAATGGAGCAAAAAAATTATGCTAACTAGCGAAAACAGGCGGAAAATAATTTTGGAAAATGAAGGAGAGGGGCGGTGGGCGTACATTTCGGCCCACCTCAACCGGTTATGGTCTTAGTCTCGTTCGCGTAGAGCTGGACGGTGCCGTTGGCCGGCACTCTGGCCATGTTGCTGCTCAGGTCATAGACTTCCGCGTAGACGTCGAGGTAGTAGTAAGTCGTGTCAGTGGTGTTGCTGTCGACGGTGAGCGTGTAGGTGTACGGGCTGACGTTGAGGGTGACGTTGCTGAAGGTCACGTTGGTCAGGTTGCCGTCTGCGGTGACTGCATAGAAGAGAACGACCTTGTCTATGGCGTCGTTGTCGCTGGCGTTGATGGTGATGGTCGCGTTGCCGGTCGTGGCGTTGTAGTCAATGCTAAGCGTAGCTGTCGGAGCGGTAGTGTCGCTCACGGTTATGGTCTGAACGTCGGTAACGAGCTCTCCGCCCTCATAGACGACCTTGACCTTGTAATAGACAGTATCGCCGAAGCTGGCCGGAATCTCGGCGCTGTAAGTACCGTTGGCGGCGGTGGCGTTCAGGGCGGTGTAGGTGGCGTTGTTCG
>NZ_SNUS01000004.1 GCF_012027635.1 Thermococcus sp. 21S9 | reverse complement strand
CGGAGGTATGGGGGGACTTCTGCGGAGGATTTGTACGCTGTGATATCGCTTGAAGATGTGGAGGTTGCTGAGGACTTCATTGAGCTGAGGAAGATAATGAAGGAGGTATTGGGGAGGTGACGGGGCGTGGAGTTTGAGTTGGAAAAGTTGGAACAATACGCGAGGAAATTTGAGGGCGGTATGCTATACAAGCCGCTTGAGTACGTGCGCAGAATCTATCTCAATAATGAACTCACTAAAGAAGAGTTAGGGATGCTCAAGGAGCTGGAACGAGCAATAGAAGAAGCGGACATCATGCTAGACGGGCTTTCTGAGAAGATCAGGAAAGTCGTCAGCCACTTCAAGGAGCGTGGTGGCAGTGAGTGAGTTCCGCATGAGGACTTTTGAGGAGTTGTACAAGGACTTGCTCGCGATTTACGAGCTTGCTGATGAGGCCCTGCAGTACAGGATTCCAAAGAGCGTGGAGTACGATTTGAAGGGCATTCAAAGAATCGCATGGGATTGGATAGAGTGGATCGAGAAGTTAGAGGAGCATATTCAAGAGAAAAAGGGTGAGGTGCATGGTTGAGGTGAGGACCTTCACGGACTTGAAGGAGGACATGGTTGAACTGCTGAAACTGTTCCACATGATTTCGCGGTACAAGACTCTTCCCGAGGGTGCCAGGCTTCTCCTCGAGGAGGCGTGGACTCTTGTCGAGGACTGGAGGGATTGGGCAGACGAAGCGGACAGGGTCATGGATAAACTTGATGAACTCGCGAGGGCTGAGGTTGAGGCCCACTATGAGAAGTACTTCAGTGTAGTCCAGGAGGACGAGAATGGCTGCGTGTGGGTCCCGCTCGGTGAGATCTATACCGCAGTCATGAGGGCAAGGCGTGAGGTGAAGGAGAGTGCAGGGATTGAAGAATAATAACAGCCCCTGTATGGGGGAGGTGACGGGGCGATGGCGGCAAAAGATGTGGATGAGGTATTAGCTCGTATTGAACGCAGAATACAAGAGACTCTTTCGTATATTGCAGTAACGCCTATTCCCGGAACACACCCTATGGAACGCAAGGGTGCGATTGAAGCACTCAAATACGTACTCAAGATTATCGAGGAGGAGCGTGGTGGCGGTGAGTAAGTTGTTTTTGGTGGCAGATGAGAACATTGATGTTTCGATGATAGTTGTAGCAGATACTGCGGAAGAGGCGAGAAGAATCGTTGAAGAGTACCTCTCTGAGCGTGGCTGGACAGTTGAACAGTTCTTTGGAGGGGAGCCTTACATTGACGAACTTGAGCTCAAGGAAAAGGAAGTTATTTGCATTGACACGGGGGTGGAATGGTGAGCGTTAACTTTCATACGTATGTTAACAGCGATAATAACAGCCTCTGTATAGTATCCGTCTTTCCAAAACATCTTCCTCAAATGACCAAGGACAAACGGCACAAATCCAGAATACTTGCACCACCGTGCAGTATTCACCCCCAACTCGCGAACCGCGTTTCAAATGATAATTTTAAGCCCGTCGCAGTTAATAACTGAGGTGGTGTGAGTATGCCGAGACGAAGGCGCCTTCCTGAGGTTGTGACCATCAAAATGCCTGTCCTGGTTCAGCCTCGCGATGTCTTCGAGGTTGTTTTTGAAAGTGAGGAAGCCAGGAAGATGGCCGAGGAGATTGTCGAGTACATCAAGAAGAACGGGCGCATGGGTTGGGACGAGTACAAGGACCTCTTCCCACCCGAAAAGCATTATCTTTACTTCCGCGTCATCAAGAGGCTTGAGGCTCTTGGCTTCATCAGCAGAGGAGCTTACCACACGTACATTCTCTCGAAGAAGTTCACTGACAGAATGGAATACCTCGGCAAACTCTGGCTTTTCAAGATGGGGAAAGTCGAGGAAATCTGGTGAGCCTCATGACCGCAATGGCTATAACAATGGGGCACCAAATTTTCCAGTGTAGCCACATGTGGCCATGTGTGGCCACACAAAACGAACCTTGGAGAGTGCTTTATATGCCCCAAAGAAGGCCGAGAAGGCGTAGAATTCCAGTGCATATTACTTTGGATCCAGAGGTCCTCAAACTCCTGGACAGCGCGACTTATAACAGGTCTCGTTTCATTGAAGATGCCGTTTTAGAGCGGCTCTCAACGATAGAAGGGCGTGGAGTTGAGAGAAGTGCGATTATGGTGCCCCGGCCGGGATTTGAACCCGGGGCGCGGGCTCGAAAGCTACAGTCCTCCTCCCAAATGCCGCTGAATACGCTTTGGTCTCTTCACAAAGAGGCTTACCAGAAATGGCTCTCCCTTAGAGTTGCCACAGAGGAAACGAAGCGCCGTTACCCTGCCACCCTTGAGAAGTTTTTCTCAACATACACAATCCAAAGCTACGAGGATCTTCAGGAGGCGCTAATGTCAGTAGAATATAAGAGGCACATCACGAAGGCCCTCAGGAGTTTTGTGAACTTCCTCAAGAGCAGGGGAGTAATAACCCGCGAGCAGCATCTGGATCTGAAGGAAATCATCTGGACCAAGCCCGTCCAGCCGCGGAAGGTGAATGTTTCAGACGAGCAGATTAGGGCCGCTCTGGAGTACTATGAGCAGAAAGACGCCATTCTCGCGGCTATCTACAAAGCCCTCGTCTATTCCGGCCTGCGGCTTAGGGCCGTGGTCGAGCTCTTCAATGAGTATGACCCTGCGAAGCTAATTTTGCCACCTGAGCATAAGAACATAGCAAAATACCCGCTACACCGCCATAAAGGCCAGAAAAAGGCTTTCTATGCTTACCTGCCTCGCGACTTCGCGCTTTCAGAACTTGAGCAGCTTCCTCTCGACTACGAGCACGTGAAGAACAGGCTCCGCGTCAAGCTTCGTGCCGTCAGAAACACTGAGAAGAGCGTCCAGTTTTCGGCCTCGGCGGTGCGGGAGTGGTTTGCGACGTTCCTAGCAAGGCAAGGGTGCCCCTTTGAAGTCATCAACTTCATTCAGGGCCGCGCCGAGCGTGGGGTTCTCGAAAAACACTACCTGAACCTCGAGATCCTAGCCGACGAGTGGTATTCTGCGGTTGTTGACGACCTAAAAGCCGTGCTGGAGGGTGGAAAATGAATGTGGAACTCATTAACCACGCGATTGGACTCTCACTCATCGGGCTCATTACCCTGTATTTCATTAGTTTTCTTTATGACGCAATATTCCGCCCCTGGCGCCTCGTGGAGGAACAGCTCATGGACATTGAAATGCACATCGAGACGCTCAAGAGGGGCGGCTGGAGGGCGAAGCTCCACAGTTGGATTTCAATGCCGGCCTGGCGCGGTGATGTGGAAAAGCACTTGGAGTATTTGCTCGGCCTGCGCGAGCTGAAGCGGGCCGAGCTCGAGCTTTTTGAAAAGCTGA
>NZ_SNUS01000003.1 GCF_012027635.1 Thermococcus sp. 21S9 | reverse complement strand
TTCGGGTCGGCGACGTTGAGCGCGTAGAGGATCTCGACGCTGCTGATGTTGAAGTGCTCCTCGTTCGTCAGGCTGAACGAGACGGTCACGTGGCCGGTCGCCTGGTCAACACTCGCCTGCAGGTTTGCCACGGCGAGCTGGTAGGTAGTCTCTTCGCTGGTGTTGTCGCCGAGGTTCAGGATCACGCCAGGGCTGGCGTGCCCGCTGTACGCCCACCAGGCTATGGCCGCGAACAGCACCACAAGCCCGATTGTTACGAGCTGCCTTTCCTTCTTTCTCAACTTAACACACCTCCAAGGTCTTTAATCTTGTCAAGGAGCGTGGAAAGCTTGTCAATCCAGCCCGAAACGTCGAGCTTGTCAAAGAACGAAAGGCTGTTCAGCACAAAGTTAGAGACGCTGTCCGGCAGGTAGCCGGCCTTTGCGAGGTAGTAAATCCCCGCAACCACTATCGCGACAAATACGAGCGTTCTGATGAGGTTCTTGAGCAGGATGAAGCCCACTACTGCTATTATTCCGACTACAATCAGAGCGTTAACGTCCATACGCACTCCTCCCCCTCATGCTTAGTCCTGCGAGGATTCCAGCGATTCCGAAGCCAGTTACGCCCTTCACGAGCTCGAGGGCGGTTGCTTGTGGGTTTGAAGTTATTGCGAGCATTGCAATACTGCCAATGGTGAGGAACGCGGCCGCGTCCCACAGTCCCCAACTGTCCAGGTCTGCGATCCTGTAGACTGCGAGGCCGATTAAGGCCGATGGAATGAAGAGCGCCCAAAATCCCGTGAGGCCGAAGAGGCCGGCTACTGAAGTCATTGCGCCGCTGAAGTGGAAAATGCAGAGGAGGTAAGCGATGAGGGCTGCTGCAATCCTGCCGAGCATTGTGAGTCACCTCAGAGCAGTATTGCGATTAGGTTTGAGATGAAGGGCAGGCTGAAGGCTGTATCGAGGTATTTGCCCCCTGTCGCAACTGTGGCCGCAATCCAGAGGAACGCTACCAACTCATCATCTCCCGTCTCTGGTGCTACAATGTACAGTGCATAGGTCGCCGCGGCGAGGAGAACTCCAGTGTTGTAGGCTCCAACCGTCATTGAGATAGTACCTGTCATGAAGTAAAGTACTGCAACGAAACCGATTCCTGCGATTAGTAGGCTCATGATGACCTTGTTAACTCCATACTTTGAGCCGTAGGCGAAACCGAGAAACTCATAGTCCATTTTGTCGGAGAGCTTGTCCAGCACTTCGATGGCAATGATGACGTAGATTGGAGTCATGGCAACTGCTTCAACGTACTGGTTCACTGTGATGTTCTGGTCAGTGGCCCATCTCAGGACAAAGCCGCCTATCAGGCCTACCAGCACCAGTTTGATGAGATAATTCACGTTGTTCAACTTCTTCATATCAACCAAGAGCACCACCTCCGAGGAGTGTCGCAACGGCCATCTGGAAGAGCGAGATGGCCGGGAATATTGCCAGGTGTGCACCGCCAGTCACTATGGTCTCTGCAATCCAGAGCCAGAGGAGCCACTCGCTGGTTCCGGTATTCGGCAGGAGGACGATGAGAGCCACGAGGGCCGAAGCGACGAGGGTGGCTGGAGTTACCGCGGCGAGGTTCAGCGTGATGGTCCCTGCCAGGAGCCAGGTGAACATCATGAAGAAGACGAACACTGCTCCAAACGCGAATACGAGCTTTGAAAGCCCGCTCTTGCCCCTGCCAAGCATTCTGTTGTAGAGTTTGCCGGTATCGAGACCGTAGTCGAAGAGCATTGCGAGAAGTATTCCGGCGAGTGGAATGCTAGCGTAGGCGGCGTTGAATTCTGCTATCGTGACGCTCTTCTCCTGCGCGTACCAGGCGATTGCTGCCATTATTCCAGTGGTTGCTATTCTGAAGCCTAGCTTGTTGAAAAAGAAATTCTCGGCCCGTTCTCCAAACCCGGGCCGCTCCTCATTCTTGTTTGCGTTCCCCACTTTTCACCACCTCACCAAAACTTGAGCTTGTCAATAAGTCCCCCCAACAAGTGTTCCCCAACGAATTTGCCGGAGAACCATCCCACGAGGATGACCAATCCAAGGATCGAGCCTATTGGCCCAAGGAATTGTCTGCCGAACCAGGTAACCGCCGCTGCAATGATTATCACGAGGACATCCACAAGTGTCAATCCGAAGGGTAACTGTATCCCGTTCTGGAGGAATCCATAGATGTCAAAGTGTGGTTCGTACTGTTTTGCGAGGGCCTCAATGTTCTGCGCCTGCTCGGCATTCCATTCTGCATGCTCCTTGAGCCCATTGGTTGCTTTTATTGCTGCGTTAAGCCAGAAGTCGCCAGCATCTTCCATTTTTCTGGCATAGTTCAGCCAGTTAAGTGCCCACTTCCCGTCTTTGCCCTTTTTCACTTCGTCAAGATACTTGTCGAGGCCCTTCTCTGCATTCTCATATGCTGACTTTGCCCTCTTTGCGTACTCAATGCCTTCAGGAATATTCATTGTCTCAGCCTTTGCCCGGAGCTCGTCTGCCTGGAGTTTCTTCTTTTCAAGTTCCTGCTTGATGGTATTCACGAGCTGTTGGGCCGCTTGAATGTCTGCCTCAGTGACTTGGGACTTGTTTGTCAACCCAACGAGAGGCCTTATCCTGCTGTCCTTGAACGCGATCTCAATGTTTTCCTGAACAGAGACCTTTGGAACAACCATGTACCAGACGGGGATTTTGATTCCATCATCACGCGTGAGCTCGAGGTAAGCCAGGCCCGCGACAACGTAGTCTATTGTGTCGTTTGTTGAGGTGTACTTAACGGGTAGGCCTAGTTCATAGGAGGTGGTGAAGTCGGTCATTTTAGTGGACTTGGTGTAGGCTATTTCCCAAGTTTGTCCGCCTTTGATAATTCTCGCAACGGCAATCCTGAAGTCATCACCAAAAACTGGTGGTTTTCCGTTGATTTTTGTTAGCGGGTCAAAGTAATCTGGAACGGCTTCAAAGATGAACTTCCAGTTTGCCGTTGAGTCCATTACGTGGATTGGTGTCGCCATACTGATGACTTCAAAGTTAGACAGAGCTCCATAGAGCCGCTGCTGGAAGATTTGATACATTTCCACGTACTCAGAGTTCAACAGGCTCTTTGGGGCACTTGCAGTTAAATTGCCCCACTGTCCAAAGTCGGGGACTCCAGAGGTGTGCATATAGGCGCTAGTGGTTTCGCCAGTAACGTCTGTGTCGACTATGTCCGAGAGGATATAGCATGTTGAAGTGTTACTGTCATAGACATGCTCCTTACTTCCAGCAAGGTTGTCACACTCTGCTTGACTGTCTGCGGTCTTCCACTCCCACATTTCTCTTTGTGCATCAATCTCGACCCCGATTTCAAAACGTGGCACTACTGCGTTTGTTAGGTTGTGATATACTGCCCTGTTGAAGGTTCCGGAGTAAACTGCGCTTTTTACGAGGTATGCGTAATCATCAGGCACTTTTAGGACGGTTCCAAGAACAAATTCGTCACCGTTGAGGAGGGGAACGTCGTCTCCAGACCATGACCACGTCCTCGTCCAGATTTTCTGCCCGGTTTCAGTGTTTATGACGTAAACTTTAACACTGTGCAGGTGCAAGTAGGCCCAATCTGGTTTTTTCTTATCGACAGTTATCTTGATTTGGACTGGAAACGCACTGAAACCGTAGATTTTGTCTGGACCGTACACTTGAACCTTCAGATCTCCGAGCGACCCTGACTGCTGGTAGTCATAGCTCACAAAATCACTCATCAGCATCTGCGTGTACTTGGCGAGCTGCTTGTACGCTTCCTGCTGTGCCTCCTTGGAGAGCTTTAGCCACTCTTCATAGTCCCTTCCATTTACTACATCTTCCGTTGTTGCGTTTTTATTGGCGGTTTCTCCTAGTGTAGTTGCTTTTTTCTCCTCTCCCCCACCGTGAGTTACACCGTATGTAATCCCTGCCCCTGCAAGAAATGCTATTACCGCTACCACAAGAAGCACTGGAACCAAGCGATGAATTACAAATCTCTTTAGTTTCTTTGTGTTAATCTCAAAAAAGGGTGTAGAAATCGGGAGGTTGATATTCATATGCTCACCTCCTCCTCAGCGCCCAAACCACTCCTCCAAGGACGAGGAGGCCCGCGAGGACGTAGAGTATCGTCTTTCCGCTGTTGCTTCCGCCGCCGAAGAGCGTGAATCCTGAACCCTCAGAGATGCTCACTGCAACCTTGTCGGAGAATACGGTAGCGTTGCCCTGCATGACGGCAACGTTCAGCTCGTAGGCGTCGTAGGTGAGGTCTTCCGGCACGGCGAAGGCTATTGAAACATCCTTTTCAGTCAATGGAGCAACGCTGATGCTCTGGTTTATCTCGCTCGGCAGGAAGCCGCCAGAGACCTTGATGGTGTAGTACTGGACATCGCTCGATGGGTTCTTGAGGTGGAGCGTGATGACTCCCTCGCCGCCTTTCTCGACGGTAATGGTCTTCGTCTTGAGGGTAATCGCAGGGTTCACCTGGATGGAGTAGACGGCAGTCTTGCCGTTCCAGGTGAGTTCAAGTGTATAGGAGCCTTCACTCGGGACATTGACCGTGAAAGTGTGGGCCTCATACGGACTGAAGGCATAAGAATCGCTCCAGACTTCATTGCCTTGGCTGTCCTTCAGAACCGCAGTGATTAGATAGCTCTGTCCAGAACTTTCCGAGATGCGAAGCTCATTCGTGCCCACTTGCCACTCCGAGGGCATCTGGACGCTGAACGGGAGCGGCTCGACGGTGTAAGTC
>NZ_SNUS01000002.1 GCF_012027635.1 Thermococcus sp. 21S9 | reverse complement strand
TGCGGCTTGACTTCGGGGACCCTCTCCTTCGCGGCCTCACCGACCGCCAGGCCCTTTGCAGCCTTCAGCGTGTCCTCGCGGTAGAGCACGTAGTCAATGATGTCCGCGACCTGGCGGTCCTTCGGGCGCATGAGGACCCAACCATGGAACTCTTCCGCGATGTCCTTGGGATAGAACTTGCCTGGCCAGGTGTTGCGCTCGTTCTTCCTGACGACAAAAGCCAGCTTCATGAGGTCCTTGATCTTGCCCTCATCGCGGAGGCCGAGAACCTCAGCACAGAGGGCCTTCCAGCTGACGCCCTCGCGGGCGTTCTTGGCCAGCTCCTTGAGCTTGAGCGCGTCCTGGTATGACCTCACGGAGCGGCCCTGCTTGAGGGCCTCAAGCTCAAGTTCGAGCCTCTCGATCCTGGCGAGGAGTTTCTCGCGCTCCTCAAGAAGGGCCTGTTTTTCTTCCCTCTCCTGTTTCAAAGCCATCTCAAGTTCTTTGATACGCAGAATATACTTTGCCACCTCAGCATTAGAAGCTGCTTGAACCAAAGAAACGATGACGTCTGTGCGCGAGATACCGGGCCGAGTCATTTCATCGATCTGTTGGAGTACTGAATAAGGTAATCTCATTGAGACATGAATTGTGGGTTCGTCCCATTTTCGAGGTCTGCCTGTTCCTGTTCTCGGCCCGGTATACCTCATGAAGATCACTCTCTTGTAGTTTTGTACTTCTCCCACATGTCTAGAACAAGTTCTGGCCAGGAGATGCCACGACGTCGCTTTTCTTCTTCCATCTCTTTGTAGACTTCATAGGGGATCCATGCCTCAAACCTCTTTACAGGACCCTCGTACTTGCGAGGACGCCCGCTCATCGATATCACCTCAATTGTATGAATAAATCTTACGTAAGAAATATTCATACCAAACTATAAAATCCTTTCGGCATTATTTTTGGTCGAACGTTCAGTTCAATATGAAAATTTCATACCAAGTATGAAAATTGTTCAGAAGCTGAATTTTTGTGCTACAAAATTGGCACACGTTACTTAACTGCAGAGAAAAGGGAATGAATTTTGTAGCACATTAAACGAATATCAAAATCCAAGTAATTTCGGAGGAGAACGAGAACAAATCTCTGATATACTTTCTTCTTTTTTGGAGGCTATAGATATGTATATAACTAACTCTCTAAGATAGAATAAGAATAATGAGCGTTGGCTTTTTCGAGCAAGATTATTTCTTCGTCTGGTCTGAGAATCCGGAATGGTTTGGAGCTAAGCTTTGAAAGCAATTGCTTGCCTTTAGGACTGATTAAATCCTCAAACTTGTGGAATCCTACTAGCAATATCTCAAGGATAGAGCTTTCAGTTATTTTTAACTCTGTCCTGACCTCCTCTGGAATGGTTATCAGGCCACGAGAGCTTAATTTTGCAACCACGTATGCAGTCCCTAATATCTTGATTTCAGTCCTAGAAGTTTCAATCTTTCGGACGATGATCTCAACAACATCGTCCTTGGTTAACCCTAAAACTTCCCGATCTCTTTTAGGCAGGACTATTTGACCCTTCACATTTATCTTGGTATGAAACTTCGCTAGTGGTTCTTTGCTTTCTTTCATTGGCTCACCTCGGGAGTGCTGATTTTACGAATGGTTCTTACGGTATAATTGTTTAAAAGGTTTGAGAAATTTTCCCGTGTGTGGGATTTTTACCCGCCTCTGTGAGGTTCGTCCACAATACTTTTAATTTAGTTTGGAGTAATCTTTTCGTAAGGAATAGGGATAAGGTGATGCTTATGGGGCTCGGTGACTTCCTCAAGAAGGTTGGGGACGCAACTAAGAGGGCAATGGATCGCGCGGCAAAGGAGGCCAAATACCGAGCAAAGGCCCTTGAAATTAAGAGAGAAATTGCTGAAGCTGAACGGAGGTTTAGGGAAGAAGTTACACGAAAGGAATTCGAATCTAAACGGGAAATCCTTTCTCAGCTCAAGATGAGACAGCTTGAGGCTGTTTGTGCTGCTAAGGGTATTCCCACTTATCGAACACAAATCGTTAATGGAGAAGAACGCCGTTACAAGATACGAAATAAAGATGAGCTAATTGATGTTATAGCGGGTCATCTAACTCTTGAGGAAGTTGCTGAAGTTGCAAAGAGGTATAAAGTTAAGTCTCGTCATGTGGTCCAGCACTTTCAAAAGTGGCTTGAAGAAGCCAATGAAGCCCTAAAGGCCTTCAAGGCACAAAAACAGAGAGAGCTTGATGAATACAAGGCCCAACTTTTTGGAAAAGAGTCCGACGAGGTTGCCACTATCGAGCTTGAGGAGGAGACTGTTGAATCTCTAGGTGGAGAAGATCTTGAGGAGTACTCGCTTGAGGAAGCCGATTATCAGCCTGAGCCTGACATCGTGGACATTCTCTTTGACTTCGAACCTGAAACTGTACGGGATGAGGAGGATCTTGAGAAACAGCTTTACCAGTACCTCAAGGCACGCCTTGGAAGGCGTGTTGTTCGCCAGTATCCGGTTGGAGACCAAAAGATTGACATCGCCATTGATGGTAGAGTTGGAATCGAGATAAAGATTGCAGAGAGCAGGAGCAAGCTTCAGCGGTTAGTTGGCCAGGTCTTGGATTACGTCGAGTATTTTGATGAAGTCATCGCAGTTATCCTCGACGTTGGAGCTAATGTAAACATTGACAGTTACATCAAGAAGCTTCGCCAGCTTGGGGCTGAGGTTGTAGTGCTAGAAGGAGACATCAAGAAAAAAGGCCGCTCGAGAGAGATTATTATCAAGGATGCCAGGAGGAAGATAATAATACGATGAGGGTGTATCAAATGGATCTTTCAAATGGATTAGCTGCCCTTAGTGCTTATGGGGTATTACTGATAGTAAATAACCAGATTGCAAAGTTTGTTGAAGAACATCCACGAAAAGCCCATACCTCTCTTGAATCATTTATAAAATGGTCACTGATCTTTTTATTTTCTACATTTACTGGATTAAATTTAGCTTTTGCTAAGGTGTTGGGATATATCTGGTCATCAGGAATTTTGGCTGTAGATCGATCAGTTGAAAATTGGGTTATTATTTCGTTGATAGTACCTGTTTTAATGCCCCAATTGTTTTCATTCATGAGAGTGACCCCCAAGATTCCAAACACTTTTCATAGAACAATCCTTTCAGCATTGGTTGCTGGATATTTTTTGGACTTCTACTTAATTGCTATGTCAAATCAAGCGCTCAAGTTAAGCTTCAGGTACACCTTGGCAAATACTTTCGTTGTGGTGGTATGGTATTATTTGATCAAATCAAATTTGCCCAAGAAAAAGGAATCAGTACATAAATCTATCACTAACCTAAGAGACAGTGATATGAGGCAGTATGTCAAATGTAATTAGTCACAACTATTACTGTGAGGTGTTAAACATTGGTCTTTATAATAGCGGTAGATGAAAGTTATAACGCCGCTGCAATGGTTGTCATATACTACATGGATTGGGTTGAGATAGCAAAGGAATTTTGGGGAAACATTAGGCATTTTCGAGAGATAACAGAAAATAGGAACAAATATCTAGAGGAATTCAGGAAAAGTCTCGAAAAAGCAGGGAAAAAATATAATTTTGCAATTAGATATTATACTAAGATCGACCACTATTTTTGGGAAGAACTTGGGCATTATGGCCAATTTGCCTTGGAAATAATCGTAGATGATAAGTTATGGGGGGAGGTTGTAAGTAGATTGGGACATCTCCAAGTATCTATTGTCAAAGAAGGGGAAATTTCAAGTGAAATAGGAAGATTAAAAAAAGAGTTAGATGATGCCCAAAAGAGAAAAGATGTCCTTAAAATAGAAGAAATTAAGGGTGAATTAACATTATATCTTCTAAGAAGAATACTAATAACAATAGCCGATAATTACGTAAATCTCAAAAGAAGAGGTTTGAAACGTTAAGAAAAGGACAAAGAGATGAAGTCTTCAGTAAAAATATAAAGAGATAGAGATTCAAATATCCTGTAATATCTCTTAGCAGTGATATGGCGCTACTTTTGTTTTTTCTCCTCGATCTCAATCCCGTTTATCTTCATCATTCTCTTTATCTCCCTCCAGAGGGCTTTGAGTAGGATAACGTCGGTCTCGGTGGCTGCGTTCTCGTAGAGCATCTTCATGTAGAACCTCATGTTGTTGTAGATTTCCTGGTTGATGGTTGCCTTGAGGTTTTCTTCCGATGTTGTCTTGCTATCGTTAGGGTTGTTGTTCGTCCTATTATCTGGCATTTTTATGCTGATCGGCCCGTTGACAGCTTCTGCTTCCATACCCCTCACTCCTCGAACTCAGTCTCAAAGTCGGACTTCTTGAGCAGTCCACCCCACGTAAGCCCGCTCGCGTCGTCTATGCTGGCGATCTTCCTCTTCCCGCTCTTGTCGTAGATGTCCATCTTGGTCTTGTTGTAGAGCTTTGCGTTGGGGTTGATCTTGAGTGCCAGGTCGGTAGCCTTCGCCACCTGCCTGGCGAGGTTCATGTACGCAGCCCTCCAGGCGTCGCGGGAGGCTTTCATCTCCTTCCAGAGCTCGACTCTAAGGACGTCCCTCTCAAGGGGCAGGGCGATCTCCTCGCCGATGTGGTTGACTTCGAAAGCGCTGGCGTGGATGAGTATCATCTCCCTGCCGAACCAGACCTGGCTTTCGTGGACTCTGATGAGCTTCTGCGGCGGCCTCTTGCCGAATATCCTCCCGAGGGAGTACCAGATGCTGTCGAGCCAGTCGGGTGGGCGGACCTGGTAGAGTATTACGTACTCGTCGAGGTCCTTGCGCATGGCTATGGGGTAGCCTTTGGGCCTCGGCTCTTTGCCGTCGAACCAGACGATGACCTTCTGGTCGAGGTTGTAGATTTGGGCGAGCTGCTCGTTGAGCCTCCTCTGCTCTTCGAGCCGCTGGACGACGGCCTTCTGCACTTCCTCGTAAACGCCCCCCCTCAGATCGG